>CAZQYO010000138.1:4065-7419 GCA_964597415.1 uncultured Chitinophaga sp. | reverse complement strand
TCATCTGGTATACATAAGTATCATCCGGCAAGGCCTTTCCATCTTTTTTACCATCCCAACCGTTGTGGGCATCAATTCCGTTGTTTTGGTTAGCATTATAGAAGACTCGCTCACCCCAACGACTAAAAATACCTATCTCAATATTCGTTGCCCCTAGAATATCAAAGGTGAAGAAATCATTCAGTCCGTCTCCGTTTGGCGTAAAGGCTGATGGAATAAATGCCGACAATTCATTTTCTACGATTATGCTTACCGTATCACTGGCAAAGCAGGAGTCCTGATTCATCACCATCACCGTAAATACCGTAGTATAAAACGGCTGAACGTAAGGATTATAACAATTTTGAGGATCAGTACAATTGCTGAAGTCAAACAGCACAGAATCAATCGGCTGCCAAAAATAATTGACAATTGGAGAACTGGAATTTGCCGTAGCTACTAACTGGGTTGTCATCCCTGCAAGTATCACGGACTGAGGAGCCGTTAAATCAACACTCACTTGACTTGGAGAAGCAATAGTAAACACTTTGGTTCCCTCGCAACCATTAGCATCTCTAACCGCAATGACATAAGTGCCCGGAGCTAAATTGGCAAATGTGTTATTCTGTTGTGTAATACCATTCAAGGTATAAACATAAGGAGGCTTCCCACCGGTTACGGTAGCAGTAACTTCCCCTGTAGCGGTATTATAACATTTGGCATCTGTTCCTGTAGCAGTAATATTAATAGAATCGGGATTTGTGAGTACCACTGTCACCGTTGCAGAACAGTTGCCGGCATCTGTAGTAGTTAAAGTATAAGTGCCTGCTTCAAGATTGGTGGCAGTGCCACCTGTTTGCGGAGGAGTAGTACTCCATGTGTAACTGTAAGGAATAGTGCCGCCAGTTACATCTACCGAAATAAATCCATTACTTCCACCGTAACATACCGGATTACTGGAAGATACATTTGTAAACAGACTGACTGCTTGATTAACGGTAAAGGAAGCAATTTTCTCACAGCCGTTGGCATCTGTAACTGAAACCGTATAGACTCCTGCCGGAAGTCCGGTTAAGTCTTCGGTGGTTGCGGTATTTGACCAAGAGAAAGTGTAACCGGGGGTACCGCCCGAAACGGTAATATCAATAGCCCCTGTACTAGCTCCATTACAAGCCACATCAGTAATAACTCCTGCAATTGTAATTTCTGTAGGTTGGATTATATCCATACTATCAAAAGTGTGGCACCCGTTCGAGTCGGTTAACAGCACCACATAATGACCGGCAGAAATACCTTGGAGGGAAGAATCCGTTTCAAAATTATTCCACAAGTATTCATAAGGCGTAACTCCACCTGAAGGGATAGCAGCGACAGTACCATTTTCCCCGCCAAAACAAGAAACAGGTGTTCCTACTACATTCACAGATAATACCGGAGGTTCTATCACCGGATAAAGTGTTGAAGCAATACAGCCATGAGCATCAGTTACTGTCACATAATAATTACCGCCTGGGAGTTGGATGATATCCTCTGTTGACTCCCCCGTTGACCATTGATAGCTGTAGGGGAGAGTACCTCCATAAGCAGTAATATCAATCATTCCATCTGAATAGCCATTACAAGTTACATTTTTGATAAAACCAGAGGTAACAATGGGAGCCGGTTCTGTTACGGTTGTTGAATCCGTTTTATTACATCCCTTAGCGTCTGTAACTGTTACCCAATAGCTTCCGGCCGGAATATTTTGCAAGTCCTCTGAAGTAGCTCCGTTACTCCAAATATATGTGTATCCCGGTGTTCCACCTGAAGTAATCAAATCAATAACTCCATTGTTATCCCCAAAGCAAAGAGGAGAGGTTACAATGAAATTATTACTGATAAGAGTGGGGTTAACTAAAATAACTGAGGTAGTACTGGTGCAGTTGTGAGCATCCGTCACCGTAACAACATAAGTGCCTCCCGATAAACCAGTCAAGTCTTCTGAAGAAGCTCCATTACTCCATGCATAAGAGTACGGTTGTGTGCCTCCGGTAACACTTAAATCTATGGCACCATCTCCCGCATTAAAACAGGAAATATGAGTAACCCCCGTAGATAATACCAAAGGTAGGGGTTCAGCAATCAAGACAGAGTCTCTTTGAGAACAACCATTGTTGTCTGTGATAATCACATAATAAAGCCCACCATGAAGTCCTGTAACATCTTCTGTAGCTTGAAAAGTGGACCATTGGTAGAAATAAGGAGTTGTTCCTCCGTTCACCGTAAGATCGGCTGTCCCGTCATTCGCTCCGTTACAACTCACATCAGTTCCGACAATCGAAGAAGTAAGTGCCGTTGGTGCTATAATTTGCTGAGTTAAATTTTTCTGACATCCATTTGCATCTGTCACTGTTACAGTGTAAGTACCAGCAGGCAGATGATCTAAATCTTCAGAAGAAGAACCATTGCTCCAACTGTAGGAATATGGAGGGACACCGCCATTAGCGGTTACGTCAATCGCTCCGGTAGAATCATTGAAGCAAAGGAGATCACTATATAAAGCCACATTGACAAAAAGCTCCAGTGGCTGATTGATAGTAGCACCACCGGCAGCGGAGCAACCATGAGAATCCGTCACCGTAACATTGTAAGTGCCTGCCGTTACGTTTAGGTTATCTTCCGTATTTGCTCCATTACTCCAACTAAAAGTATATCCGGGCGTACCTCCTGAAGGAGTCATATAAATACCTCCGGTAGCCGAACCGTTACACAATACGTTAGTAATAGAATCAATCGTTACTGTTACCAAAGCCGGTTGAGTAATAGTAACCGTTGCAAACTCGGTACAACCTTTAGAATCTCTCCCTACAATAATGTATGTCCCAGCGTTTAATCCGGAGAAAGTTCCGGATGATTGGAAAGTAATACCATTAATAGAATAGTCATAAGGTGGAATTCCGCCATTTACCTGTACCGTAACATCTCCATCAGCAGAGCCGAAGCAAGATAAATTGGTTTGGGAAATTGTACTCACTGAAATAATATAACTATCCCCTATAGTTACAGAGGATGTATCCACACAACCATGAGTATCATATATACTTATGTGGTAAGTGCTGGAGGCCAAACCACTAAATACATTCCCCGGTTGCGATGGACCTCCGTTGATTGAATAGCTATATGGTGGAACCCCACCTGATGCGTAAATCGTAATGCTACCATCATAAACATTCGCACAACTGGCATCTCTTATTATTGTAGAGTCCACTACAATATCTGTAGGTTGCCCTACAACCACCGGATTACCGGCATAGTTTTGTGTGCAACCAAAATCATCTGTCACTACAGCACTATAATTACCTGCAGAAAGGTTGTTGAATACATTTGAAAGTTGTG
>CAZQYO010000138.1:0-4055 GCA_964597415.1 uncultured Chitinophaga sp. | reverse complement strand
TGGCTCCACCATCAATAGAATAGTGTAATGGAGAAACTCCTCCGTTTGCATTTATAGTAATTGAACCATTATTGCCTCCGAAACAACCTGCATCGGCAACATTCACACTTGTAATATTAATAGACGGCTGAACCAACACCTGCGCTCCGCCTGTAAATCCACTGGAACGAACACATCCGAAAGAGTCTGTTATCGTGACAAAATTATAGATAGTATTTATCACCGGATTGAGGTGTAACGTATCTCCACTGTACAATCCTGTTCTTGTATAATTACTAACTCCATCCGAAAATGAAATGTCAAAAGGGGATGTGCCGGGATTAAAGTTTAAGGTAATAATTGCAGTAGTTCCGGGGCATATTGTTTGCGTAGCCGGAGCCATACTCCCATTAGGTTGCGGTTGACCGATAATGGTAATACTATTTGAATATGCTGAGTTTCCGCATTTATCCATTGCCTTACGTCTAATAACAAATACTCCACCTGCCGGAAGCACGCCATTGAATGTCCAGTTAGGAGAGTTTACTCCAATGGCATTGTAGGTAAGCCCCCCATCTGAAGAAACTTCCCAATCGTAACTGATAACACTTCCGTTTGTTAACCCGGAAACTCCTCCTGAACCGGAAGTGACATTAGTAAACGGAACCGTAAGCGGTCCTGCACACACATTTGTTCCGTTGGCAATTCCCCCAATAGTACCACCGGTAACAGCAGAAACTGGCTGAAGTACAAAACTCACATTGGCTAAACCGGTACCGCATTTATCTACCTCGCGAATTTCTACCTGATCGCTTGCTCCTAAAACATAAGAAGCCGCGAGTGTCGTTGAAGTAATGCAACAAGACGCGCTAAATATCTGTGTGCCATTTACATAAATACGGATATCATCATCGGCATTGTTTACATTAATCTTATAATAGCCGCAAGGGAATCCGACTCGCCTTGCTCTAATGGCAAAATTATCATTGGGAACTTCGCATCCAATCCAAGAGGAAGCATCAGAAGGTCGGCCGGTTGTACCCCAAGCCGCAGTAGTCACAAAATTCAAATTCCCATCAGTGTAATATCCGTATCTGGCATCTAAATTTGGAATAGCTACATCAGCTGTAGCAAAAGCATCTACCACCCACTGATTGGTGCCCGGTCCGGGATCCGGAGAGGTAGGGCATACCTTGTATTGTAACACGGCAGATCCAATTCCTCCAACAAAATTATGACAAGTGCCATTCCATAAATGTGTGTTAACGCGGAACGTCCCATTAAAAGTTGAGTACCACTCCGCTGAAGTTGGTCGCGGGGTATTAGGACAAACAACCCCGCCTGTCCATGAATCATTTAGAGGGGTCAACGAATTGTTGTACGGTATAATAGCTGAGGAACTGGAAACGGTCATATCCCAGTCGTATCCTAATACGGTTGATCCGGAATAACGGAAGGAGTAGATATTCCCCGCAGTTACGTTAAAGTCAGCATAAGTACCGCTACCTACGTTAACGGATTGCCAAGTTCCTGTAGGAGTGGATGTCCCTCCTTCGGGGTAAGAACTTAAACCACACTGCCCAAAACTTTGATCCCATGGGAGGAGTAAAAGAATAATAACAGGTACAATAAATTTTCGGGATAAAGAGGATAAAAAATCTCTCATGCTTAAGTTTTAGTTTATTTAATTATCAGGAGTTCCCGGCAAATACTCTTTCAAGCAATTTTGCAGGTGGTTTAAAACTCGCGGAAAAATACGCTGTATAAAGGAATTTCAAAAAAAAAACGCTCTTTTTTTTCTTTCAGGATGAAATAGTTATCAAATAGCCCAAAGTGCGCTAATGAAAATAGTTCTGTTCTCCTTATCAGGAATAGATGAAGTTAATATGGCTGTGCTACATAAATTTCCCGTAGCTGTTAGTGATTAGCGCATCAAGACCACCGTTCCGCCCTTTGTCTTCACCGTGCCATCAAAAAACTGAATCTTGAGTTGATATACATAAGTGTCGGAAGGAAGGCTCTTCCCGTTTTTAGTTCCATCCCAGGCATTCCCATTTGAATGGCCGTTCGGTTGGTCAGGGTTGTGATATACCATTTCTCCCCAACGGTTGAAAATGCTCGTTTCGATATGTTCTGCTCCTAAAATATCCACATCAAAATAATCGTTTAGGTTATCGCTGTTGGGAGTAAATGCCGTTGGGATAAAGTAATCCGTAGCATACTTGACTACCACCGTTACAGAATCATAATTAAAGCAGCTATCGCCATCCATCACTGTAAGAAGGTAGGTGAGGGTTGAATCGGGTCTGGCATTGGTTTGTTGGCAAGCAGTGCAACTCAACTGCTCATCGGGTGACCAGTTATAATTTAAAATACCGTTGGCAGAAGACGCGCTTCCGTTCAATTGCACTGTTTGTCCGTGAAGTGCAATAATATCGGGACCTGCATTTACGGTAAATGCATCCGGTTGATATAAAGTAAAATTAACAGCTCCGTTGCAGTTATTTTCATCCTGCGCAACAGCCGTATAGTTTCCTGCAATTAATCCGGTAAACACCGGGCTGGTTTGAAAAATTCCATTGAGGTAATACTCATAATTACCACTTCCACCATTTGCTTGAATTTCTACCTGTCCGTTGTTTCCGTTAAAGCAGCGAACATCAGTAGGAAGAGTGGTCACTGTTACAGCAGAAGGATCCGTCAATTCTACAGAATCAATCCTTGTACAATTATTGCCATCCGTAATGGTGACATAGTAAACCTGATTACCGACTAATTTTATTCCCATCAAACCGTTTTGAGAGGGAACAGTGCTCCATGAATAGGCATATGGTGGAGTGCCTCCTCCTGCACTTACAACAGCAAAACCGGTAGAATTGCCGTGACAATCCGGATCATTTCCGGCTACAGAAGAATTGATAGCATTTGGCTGTTGTACGGTAAAGGATTGAGTAACTGTGCAGCCTTTAGAATCTGTAACGGTAACCGAAGGCGATCCTGCCATTGTGCCGCCCAGATTTTGATTGGTAGAACCATCTGACCATAAATATGTATAGCCGGGTGTTGCTCCGGCAACCACTAAACTTACTCCCCCATCACTTGAACCAAAACACTTCGCATCCTGAATAACCGATGATAGTGAAAATGGCTGTGGTTCCCCTACAACTGCGGTGGTGACAAAAGTGCAATTGTTGCTATCGCTTACGGTCACTATGTATGTTCCTGCTTCCAATGAAATAATGGTACTCCCTGAAAGTGCATTCGACCACAGATAGGAATATGGAGGAGTTCCTCCGTTGCTCAGTGCAGTAGCTGTTCCGTCATTTCCGCCCGGACAGTTGACATCTGTTACTGTAGTAGTCGCCAAAACCTGGCTGGATGGCTGCGTAATTTGATAGTTATCAGAGGCCGTGCAAGATGCTGCATCTGTCACCGTAACTCCATAAAATCCTGCTTCCATTCCATAAATATCTTCAGTTGTATAAGCATTCGACCAAACATAAGTATAGCCCGGTACTCCACCGTTCACGGTAATATCAATAGCACCATCGTGACCTCCGTGGCACAATACATGAATATTCTTTTCTAATTGAAGAACAAGTTGTGGATTAGAAGTGATGGTAGCAGATGCCGAACAGCCGGCACCATCTGTTACCGACACGCTGTAATTACCCGCTATAACATTTGAAATATTTTGAGAAGAGCTTCCATTAGACCAAGCAAAAACATACACGCTATCACCTCCACTGGCGGCAACAGTAATAGAGCCGGTACTGTCACCATAGCAACCGACATTCGCTACGGTTACCACCGATACGTTTAAGTGCGGCTTCTCAATGATAGTGGCACTGGTGTTAGCGAGGCAACCGTTATTATCGGATACAAGTATGGTGTAAACGCCACCTGATAGTCCTGTAAAAGTAGGGCTACTTTGCCATGTATTTCCGCCATCAATCGAATACTGGAAAGCAGGAACCCCTCCGGTTTGAATCACCGTCACCGTTCCATCTGCTCCACTTGCACAACTTACATCTGATTGGCTTTGTACCGAAGCGGAGAAAGTATAGCTATTATTA
>CAZQYO010000137.1:5372-7432 GCA_964597415.1 uncultured Chitinophaga sp. | reverse complement strand
TACAGTAGCGATCCGGATCCCAAATGGTTTGAGGTTTCAAGGTGGCATCACAATCAGATTGCGACCAACTGGATTGCCCCATGTTTACCCTATCAATACCCGGTTCCGCTAATACCGCTCCGTTAGGATCTACTACGGCTGCACAAAATTCTATCTCGCAGTCAGCTCCTACCGCATTAGTGTTATAACCGGCTGTTCCGAAAGCTTTGCGGTAGTCCTCATTCAATACATCAATCTGGCTATTTACCTGTGCCTGCGAAATGTTTTCGCCCGAACCCACTGCATCGCCATTATGTATCACATCAAATATTGAGCAGAGGCTTTGTATTGAACAATCTTTGCTTGCAGCCAGTTTTCAAAATCAGATAATGATTCAAGTCCCTTGACAGCTCTCAAGGCAGAGTCGGCTTGCATGGTGGCGCAACGGTCGGGATGTTGTGCCGATACACTAAACATTAAACAGAGCAATAAATAAACTGCCGCAATTTTCTTCATGGCTATTTAGAATTTAAGCGAACGAATATAAACGATGCTGCTAAAATGCCTGTCATGGAAAAATCTTACCGTACCATCTTCTTAATAAGTTAGTTCTCGCATTGTTTCAGCAGCCACACCTCTGCCTATATTGAATGTTGAAGGGGTTGTCCCATCATATTCTTTCCATGCGATAGAATTTGGCAGGTGTCTTAAAACAAACAATTCTGTTGTTTCTTTAGAAAGGACGAAAACTTTCCCAAATAAAAAGAGCCGTCAACAATTGACGACTCTTTTTATTTAGGAGTTCATGGATTTATTCTACTATCCAAGTACCTCCGTTAGCATGGCAATTTGTTTCAGCTTCTTTATATTCATCCATTCCCAAAGCACCAAGAGTAGAATTTTTACAAACAGCGGATCCGTTGTTGCCATTTGCATCTCTACAATAACCGCACTTTTTACAGGAGTTGGCAGTAAATAGAAGACTACAAGCCATCAAAGCGAAGAAAAATTTTGTCATGATTTAACTGTTTTTATGTTTTAGAATACGCCAAACATAACATTAAGACTCTTAGAAAGCAAGAAATGAGTAAGAATAGTTGTGTTTTGGTCTTACTGAACAGCCCCCGCCTTTTCGGGCTTTTGCCTGACGGTATTTTTTTATCCGCAACATTACCTAAGTTTGATAAACAATGAGCGGAAGAAACTATCAGTCCAATGACTATCCTTTGCCTTATGTCATTGAGGATATTCGCCAGTGGCCTATCTATAAACTGAGCGAAGATGAGGCGGCATTTGTGGCCGAAGTGAAAGCGCACAGCCGTGAAAAGTTAAAGAGCCGCTTTACCACCGACAAGGAGTTGCGCGAAGAGATTGCCCGGGTGCTTTACTTAGAGCGCATCCGGTTGGCCGAAAAGCCCTGGGAAGCCGACCCCAAAGACGAATACCAATTCTGGAACAACATAAAGAGCAAATACCTGAAACTCGACCAGTTGAGTGAAAGACCCGAAGGTCTATCGGAAGAGGAATTGCTGGACGAGATATTAGATCGGTATTTGAATGAGATTGTAGGCAATTTTGATGTACGAGCTTTTGGCTTTGCACGTGCCATCCTTCCGCAGTTTTTCGGGCGAATCTTTGCAGCCGCTCCCGGCAAGTGGTTTAAGACCATTGCAGGAAACGTAAAAACGCTGCACGAAAAAATTCCAATCACGGGAGATATTGAGAAGATTCGCCACTTGGCCACTAAGGGAACCATAGTAATAGTGCCCACCCACTTTAGCAACATGGATTCTATCATGGTGGGCTGGCTGCTCAATGAACTCGGCTTGCCCGCCTTTACCTACGGGGCCGGTTTAAATCTGTTCGGCATCAATATGCTCGCCTTTTTTATGAATCGGCTCGGAGCCTACAAGGTAGATCGCAGAAAAAAGAACTCATTTTACTTAGAGGCTTTGAAGAACTACTCCACCATTGCTTTGCAAAGAGGGGCGCACAGCATCTTCTTTCCCGGAGGCACTCGTTCCCGGTCAGGCGCTTTAGAAACAAAACTGAAATTAGGTTTGTTAGGCACGGCAGTCGAA
>CAZQYO010000137.1:0-5362 GCA_964597415.1 uncultured Chitinophaga sp. | reverse complement strand
GCAGTCGAAGCACAAAAACTGCATTTTCGCAATTATCCCGAAGAGTTGGCTCCCCGCATCTTTGTAGTTCCCTGTATTATCAATTATCACTTTGTGCTCGAAGCGGAGGGCTTGATTAACGACTACCTGAAAGAAACCGGCAAAGAGAAATTTCTCCGCGAAAATGATGAGTATTCAACTTCCGTTAAGTTGATTCGATTTATGTTGAAGTTTCTTTCTGCTTCTTCTTCTCTCTCGGTGTCGTTTGGCGAGGTGATGGATGTGTTGGGCAATAAGGTAGATGAAGAAGGCAACAGCTTTAACCAACTGGGACAAAAGATTGATGTGAAACGCTACTTTATCACCAACGGAGAGCTAAAAGATGATGAGCAACGGGATGGAGAATATACCCGGATATTGGGGGAGCGGATTGTAGAAAATTATCATCGCTACAACGTGGTACTCACCAGCCAGTTGGTGTGCTTCACAGTATTTGAAATGCTGAAAAAGAAATATGCCGAGGTAGATATTTTCTCCTTACTGCGCACCCCGGTGGAAGATATCTCCTTGCCTTATGATAAAGTGGTGGAAACCATATCGAGGGTAAAGGAAAAATTGAAACTGATGTACGATGAAGGCGAAGTGCTTATTTCGCCCGAACTGCGCTGGAACGTGGACAAAATCATTGATCACGGGATGAAAAACATCAACCTGTATCACACCACCTCTCCGCTGCTGAAAAACGGAGACACCATAGGCACAGAAAACCTGAAGTTGTTGTATTACTACCATAACCGACTGGAAGGTTACGGCTTAGAAAAGGAGATATGAACCAAGAAAAAACAGTAGGAGTAATTGGAGCCGGAAGTTTCGGTGCAGCTATCTCTAACCTTTTGGCCGAAAACCAAAAGGTGTTGCTGTATGACCGAAAAAAAGAAGCGGTAGAAGCCATGAACCGGGATCGCCAACTCAAAGGATATGAACTACACGCCAATGTAATGGCCACCAATTCTATTGAAGACATCACGGCTAATTGTTACCTCATCTTTCCGGTGGTGCCCTCGCAGTCTTTCAAAGAAATGATTATTGACTTCTCTCCTTTTCTGCGACCCGACCATTTAATGATTCATGCTACTAAAGGCTTTCATTGCGATTTTGATTTA
This sequence comes from uncultured Chitinophaga sp., assembly GCA_964597415.1. Lineage (GTDB taxonomy): Bacteria > Bacteroidota > Bacteroidia > Chitinophagales > LD1 > Bog-950. Next base: position 4,220 of record CAZQYO010000137.1, on the reverse strand, counting down.
GACATAGCCGAGGCTAAGGACATCAAGTTGAAGGACATTAAAACCATGAGTGAACTCATCCTTCAAGAAACGGGAATAGTGCGCGTGGGCTGTATGGCCGGGCCTAATCTGGCGGCTGAAATTATGGACAAGCAACCGGCTGCCACCGTAATTGCCAGCCGCTTTGATGAGGTGGTGCGCGAAGGGCAGGCAGCCTTGCGCAGTGAGCGGTTTCAGGTATATGGCAACCGAGATATATTAGGTATTGAACTGGCCGGAGTGCTAAAAAACTATGTAGCGATTGCTGCCGGTGCTTTAACCGGCTTGGGCTACGGGGAAAATACGAAGGCGCTCTTGATTACACGAGGCATGGCCGAAATGGTTTACATCGGCAAATCGTTGGGAGCCGACAAGCGCTCCTTCCTCGGCATTGCGGGGATTGGAGATTTAATAGCTACCTGCTCTTCACCCAAGTCGAGAAACTTTACCGTGGGCTACCGCATAGCTAAAGGCGATGATTTAAAAACTATTCTGAGTGAATTAGGTGAAGTGGCCGAAGGAATCCGCACCCTCAAAATTGGCAAATTGATAGTAGAGCACACGGGTGCATCGGCTCCTTTACTGCAAACCATCCACAAGGTGCTCTTTGAACAGTTAGAACTGGAACGTGCCGGCAAAATGCTGATGCGTTACTACGTAGATGCCGATGCCGAGTATTTAGATAATTGATAAGCCGCAAACTGTTTGTCGTGGAGAACCACAACCGCTCCTGCAATTCCTCTTTACCGCTTTCGCTGCCATTTTGAGACATCCCCTCCTCCCTTTCAGCATAACTGCTCTCTTAGTTGTATAGATTCACCACCCTATAACAATCTTGTGTATGGGCAGGTGTTTAACAAGACTACAATTCAAAAATCTTCGCTTTGGGTTCCTATCCCTGTCCGGGGTTTACCTCTCTTAGCGGGAAAAGAAAAATGCCGGAATTTCGTTTCCGGCATTTTTTCAGATGCTATCTATCGCATCAGGGTGACACTGCCCTTGTATAACTTTGGCACATAGTTATCGAGAAATACCAGTTTAACGGTATATACATACACGCCCGGATTTTGCAACAGTCCCTTGTAATAACCGTCCCACTTAAAGTTCATATCGTTGCTTTCATACACCTTTTCGCCCCAGCGGTTAAACACCATTACGTTGAATTGCTTCCACGATTCTTTGTTGCCGAAAACTTCAAAGTAATCATTCGCCCCATCTCCATTGGGGGTAAAAACGTTTGGAATAAATATTTCATAAGTGGGAATCACGGTGATGTGAACAGAATCCCAAGCCACACAACCTGAATCGGAAGTCACTGTGACAAAATAATTGATGCTTTGAAGCGGTGAGGCCACAGGACTGATGCAATCGCTGCAATCTAAGCCATTGGATGGATGCCAAAGCACTGAACCAATAGTGCCGTTGGCCGAACTTACATTCAGATAGACCACGCTGCCGAGCGAAACGGTGGTATCTGCCGGAAGTGCCTCTACGGTGAAGGCTGCTCCCTCTGCTACGGTAAAGGAAGTATCGGCAGCGCAATTATTTTGATCGGTCACAGTAATGGTATAGTTACCGGCAGCCAGTGCAAATATATCGGAGGTAGTAGCTCCGGTGTTCCACAAAAAGTTAGCGGGCGGATGCAGGGTAATAGCCGTGAGTTGTATGAATCCATTTTGAAGTGGATAGCAAAGTACATCATGTGCAGTACCAGATAGTATAATTCCCGGAAGTTCATTGACGGTGGCAGAAGCCGACATGGTGCAAGCATGAGCATCGGTAACGGTAACGGTGTAGGTGCCGGGAGCCAGTTGGCTGATAGTAGCGGTAGAAAGATTGTTACTCCAAATGAAACTATAAGCGGGCCTGCCTCCTAAGCAGCAGCGATTGCTTCCCCGTCATTAAATCCGGTACAACTCACATCTTGCACAGAAGTGTTTAAAGAAAGTAGAGTCGGTTCCTTTACCTCCACACCGGTAAGGCTCACGGTGCAGTTGTGGGTATCTGTTACCGTAATAGAATAAGTGCCGGGAGCGAGATTGCAAATCTGATTAGTACTAGCACCGGAAGACCACGCCAGCGTATAGGCGGGCACTCCTCCGCTCACTGTGGCCGTAATACAGCCGTCATTATCTCCGTAGCAGGTAATATCCGTCACCGAAGTATCAATCACTATCTGTGTCGGTTGATTCACCAAGATGGAATCGCCACCCGATGCCCCGCAATTAGAAGTATCCATAACCAACACGGTGTAATAGCCATAGGGCAATCCCGACACATCTTCGGTGGTATCGGCATTAGGAGTATTCCAGATGATATGATAAGGACCGGCATTGCCATTCACGGTTAAATCAATAGCTCCGTCACTTCCTCCATAGCAAGTAACATCGGTAGAAGTGTGAGAAACCGAAGTAGCAGGCGATGGAGCATTAATGTTGGCAGAAACAGTAGCCGTGCATCCATTTTGGTCAATCACCGTAGCGGTATAAGTACCGGCTGTCAGGTTCACCGCATGTGCCGAATCCTGATTATTGCTCCAGATAAACTGATAAGGCCCGTTACCTCCCGCAGCATTGATGAGTATTTCGCCATCCGGGGTGGTGATGCAGGTAGCATCTTTTTTGTAAAGGGTATCTAACACCAAGAGAGGCGGCTCATTGATAGAGACGGAAGCGGTAGCGGTGCAATTATTGGGAATGTCGGTAACGGTGACGGTGTAAGTCCCCGCGCATATCCCCGAAATCATAGCTGTGGAAGCACCATTGCTCCATAGATACCCAAAAGTACCCGAGCCGAGAATTCCTCTTACTCTGGCTAACCCATCGCAGTAGCCAAAACAGGAAACGGAGAGGCTGCTGTCAATAAACGACTGAATACCGGTGCCCGAACTCAGTGCCGCCCCATCGGTGGCCGAACAAGTAGAGGTGGCATCAATTACCGTAACAGCATAAGAACCCGATGGCAAGTTAGTCGCTGTTTGTGTGGTTTGATTCGCTGCGTCATTCCATTGATAAATATAGCTTCCTGTTGGGGACGGGTTGACCGTTAGCGAGCCATTGTTCCCACAAGTGGCCGGGTTAGCGGTGAACGTAAGCGTAGGTGGAGTGACGATTGAAACCGTGATGGAGGAATCTACCTCGCAATAGGCTCTTGGACTAAAACCCCTGACATAATACGTAATCGTATTGGATGGACTGGCTACTACCGTTGCCCCGATAATAGTATCAAGGCCCGTAGGCGGACTCCACAAGTAATAGGTAGAACCCGAAGCGGTAATGGTCACCGAATCACCGGGACACATCCCCAATAAGCCGTTAAAAGCAAGAGTTGGTTTTTGCTCCACAATCATGTAAATAGAATCGTAAGGCGACCAACCGCAACAGTCTGTGCTGATGCGCAGTTTAATTTTAAAAACACCCAAAGTATTAAACACAAGATTGTTAAGTGCCTGATAGTTTGCTCCGAGATAGGTGTTGGGAGTTACTGCTCCACCAAAATTCCAATCAAAGGCATCGGCACCGGGTATAATGGCATTAAAATTTGCCGAAGATCCTAAACAAAGAATAAAAGTATCTCCGTTAAATGGATCGGCAGAAGTGCTTATTTCGGGGATGTAGCTGTTTGCATCAATCGGCACATTGAAAAACCCGGTATATACATTTCCCGAGTAGGTAATATCTTTTCGTCCAAAAACCGTGTATTGGGTAGTAACAGAAGCTCCCGTTGCTGTGGCGGGTGACCCTCCCGTACCAAAGTCCCAGTTCCCCGAAGACGCAGTGGTGAAATTGACCGGCCGGTTGGTGCAACTTACATTAGCTACATTAATCACTGGTTGGTTCAAGTTGAAAGCAATATCCGTAGTCGGATAAGTGCCGCCATCTACATATACTAATCCGGCAGAACCGGCTGCGCCATTGCCGCCATTGCCGCCATTGCCACCATTGCCACCTTTACCTCCGTTTCCACCTGCTCCAATTTCACCTGTATTGGCCGAAGCCCCTATTCCTCCGTTACCTCCGGCACCACCGGTTCCTCCCGATGTTCCCGCTCCTCCCAAGCCTGCTGTACCGGCAAACATCTGACAGTTGGTAAACACGCCATTAGCTCCGTTGTTAAACATATATACTCCGATAGAAGCACTGCCACCCCAACCGCCTTCGCCACCGGTGCCTCTTTGGCCACCTCCTCCACCACCGCCTCCG
>CAZQYO010000136.1:0-7518 GCA_964597415.1 uncultured Chitinophaga sp. | reverse complement strand
ATAAAAATCACAAACAGGAAAATTTAAAACAGATGGCGCCTTACTGCGGCCACCTTTGGCACATCACTCTCCCACGGGCGGGCGTGCTGTAGCGCATTTTGAGGACAAGATTTAAAGGTCTGTTGGATTCCCATTTTCAATTCGCAATCGGCAATTCGCAATTCTCCCAATGACCATAATGTTCTTAATGCTCTTTATGGTTCAATTCGCCATCGCAATTCTTTTCAATTCGCATTTGACAATTCTTTTCAACTGACAATTTCCAATTGGCACGAGCGGATGCTCGCGCCAGTGGGGCAAGAATGGTCGTTGTATTCTTTCTGCACGGCTCAAGGATAAACTATACCACCTCACTACATATATGAGTGGCAATAGTTAAAAGATTGTGCCCACGAAAACCCTACAGAAGTTAATCCGATTATAAGAGATGGTGCAGGATACTTACAGATTTACCTTGCCATGTTTATTTCAGAGAGAAATTTCTGTTTGTCAGAAAAACACACCTGCTTTTCGGAACTGAATAAAGTTAAATGACTTATTGCGATCACTAAAACAGGAACCCTAAAATTGACCCGATAAGGCTTCCTCCACCGCTTCCCTCTTTCCCACCGCCTCCGAACATCCCTAAAAAAGAACCCGCTACACTTTTCATTGCATCAATCTGGTATCTCTCCATTTCCATATTATTCTTCATCTTCTCTTTTTCCATCTCCCACTGCCGCTTTTCCTCTGCTGATATTTTAGATTCTGTAGCGGCAATAAGGGAACGGGATTCGTTTATACAAGATGAGGTGGGGTCTATAAAAGACAGGGTCTGTAAGGCACCCATAAACTGTTTCCCTGCTATTTGTGATTTAGCCACCTGAATTTGTGACTGACATTGCTTCTTTTGATACAACTTAAAAATGGATATGGACTTGTCCTTAATTTTATTATAGCAAGGGGTTGCTTCAACCGGAACTGACATGAGAATAGCAAGAGCCCTCTCATAATTATTCATCCCTGCATATTTATCCGCCTCAGTTAGAATATCGCTGCATTTCGAGTTGTAAAAAGCCAAGATTTTCTTCTTCCCTTCCTCGACAAACTCTTTGGCCTTGGGGTCAGAAGCATTTATCTGACTGATGGCATTGTTGAGCGCATCTTCTTTGTTAAATCCTGCCCCCTTGATACTCTTGGAATACGTGGAGAAGACTAACCCGTTATTCGATTGTTTAATAGCAAGGGTCAATTCAGTGGTAACCACTGTGATGTTCCTCATTCCCTCAGCCACTTCGGTATCGTAAATGTCTAATTTGGGAGTAATCACGAAATTGGTACTGTAACTAACTCCGCCAATTCCATTCCGGGCTGCTATAGCCAAAGCGCGGGTTTGTAGTTTTGAGATTTGTGAAGCAGTCAATCCATCGGGGTTTTCAGGGCGGGTTACCGATAGTGTTATTTTCCCAAGATAGTTATCCTGAGTATCAGCCGTATTCTGTGCATTAACTCCGGCCCAAAAGAATAGTGAGATAATCGTTAGTTGGATTTTCATGTTTACGTTATTAGGCAATTACTGAATAGTGATGAAAATACCCCCTGTCTTAACATACTTCTTATTGGGGATTCCTATATTTTTTAGAAAATCCTGAAATGACTTGGCGAACTTTTGTGGGTTGTAGTTCTTGCCGGTAACCTGGTCGCGCAATGGGACACGCAAATCAGAAATGACCATCAACTTATCAGTGAAGATGGGAGGATTGTACTGATTCTCGAAAGCTGCATTTTCCATCCATTCGCCAATTACATCCGACAGCTCATCATCATTATGAGAACTTATTGTTGATGACATGGAATACTCTGACCCCTGTGCAAAGTCGATGTTGATCAAAATAGGAACACCATGTTGCACCAAGTCATCAAAATTTGTTTGCATAGTGTTCATGAATTTATCAGCATTAGTATTAATGGCTTGTTCGGCAAGACGACCGAATTCGGCCACGTTACAGTGGCTCTCTGCAACTACACTGCCTATAGATAACCCTGTAGCCGTGTAATACGCATTCATATTTACCCGGGCAATACTGGCCCCACTACAGCTTACCTGGCTCACATCCAACTCTACGTAGATATCGGGATTCGACATTTGTAAGAGTATTGTTTTCATATCTGTCTGGTTCTCTGAGGTAAAAACCTTATTGGCAAGAGCCGCTTTCAATGCGGCTTCAAAACTATAGGTTCTAAACTGCCTTTCATCAAACTTTTCCTTCATCTTGGTAACGACTGCCCTTAGCGGTTCATTTTGATCCAAAATGCTTCGTATATCCTGACCTTCATTCACTCTTGGAATTACCATAACACTTGGCTGCACCTGAGTGACTTTGCCTTTACTATCGGTAGCTGCCAACTGTGACATGGCATTGAGAGATATTAGTGATAATAAGATTGAAATGATTCTGTTCATGTATTGTCTGTCTTTAGTACCCGAATTTTCTTATTTCTTTATTCTGCTCAAGTTCTTTCCGCAAGGCAGCCAGATTAATACCCACATCTACAATTATCTTTTTCTGGTTCTTCTGCCGTGCCATGTCAGAAACAGGATTAATGGAGGTAATGAATGTTTTGTACCGTTTGGATTCAAAAAAGTCCTTTTTGAACTTACTGTTGGCTTCCTTGCTTCTCTCATCTACGGTAATGAGCGGTGTGCTTTGTTGAGATCCGGGAATACCCCGATAGAAAAGAATCCTGAAGGCATTTTCTTCCGCAGCTTCCGTACAATTCTCTTTCGAATCGGATAACTGGCAGTAACCTACTGACCGCACGTTCATTACCCCGTTTGCTGAACTCAGGTAAGTTACCTCGGCTGTAGGATGGATGGTTTTGCTGCAAGAAATAACTTGCAATAATGCAAGGAGAAATAATCCTAATGGTATCTTTTGCATAAACGCTGAACTATTATTCGGCTGTTATTAAATAAAGGTCTTTGCCTTCATCCATTAATCTTTTCATCTCTAATCCGGCTTCGGTTTTCGATTTTGGCATGCCCTTTACTGAACACTCCGAGAAATTCTCATCTTCAACTTTTGTCACTTTAAGCATGGCAAATTCTACCGTGCGTGCTATTTTTTTTCCATCTACTTCTACGTCTTCGTAATACACCACTTTTATATCCCTTCCTTCCTTTATCCCTGCACCTGAACCACCTGCAATAAGTATTTTAGTAATCCCCTTTTTATCACTTTGCTCTAACACTTTGGCAATTTTTGCCTTCACAGGAAATGTTTTACCGATCCACTCCGCAGTTTTTTTCTTCAAACTGTTTTGCGCCCATACAATGGCCTGTACGGGTGAAGTTGCCGCCATAAAAAAACCGGAGCTGCCAAAAATGGAAGTAGAGGCCGAAGATTCCCCGGTAGAAACATTCACCACTTTCAAAGAAATGGAGATAGAGGCTCCGTACACTTTGGTTCCGTAGTTACTAACCCCTGATGTAGTTTTGATTTCATTGATAGAACCGATCACGATAGATTCGGCTCCAAGGCTTTTACCCTGCTCGGCTATCTTGCTGTCCAGGAATTCTTCGCCTTTCTGCAAGTCGCGCTCTTGTTGAATATTACCCCAAACCGAACGGTCCACTATAATGAAACGACCCGACTCAACAAAACCACCGGATACGGCCTCATACACCCCCGATTCATATTGAGAGTACCCATTGCTGCGGAAAGGGGTTAAACCAATAGTGGTTTTACCGCTTTGAGCATAGGTGAGGTAAGTAGATAACAAAAATAAGATGGAAATAGTCTTTTTCACGTTCTTAAAAAGGGTTTATGTATTTGATTAGTTAATAGGGTTAATTATTTTATTGTGGAGCGGCTAAGGCCTTTTCGTGTTATTGGCAATGACCGAAAGAGCCTTAATCTGTTCGGCCATGAATCGGGCAAATACTATGATAAGGAAGCCGAAAGCAGGCATCAGGAAAACATAAGCGAACCCTCCGTGTAGATATTCCCCCACAATTGGGATTTGGCCTATCATGTACCGGTCTTCTCCTCGTAAAAGAATAGATGTAAAAAGTGCGAAGAGACTTCCTGCAAAACCTATCCATGTGCCTATCCATTCTCCAAAAGTTTGAATGAGGTGCGAAAATGCAGGCGTGGCCACAAACTCGGCATTGTCAGCTGAGGTAACGGTTATTTTTGATTTCCTATCCCACCATATTTGAAAACTTACCCATCCTGCAAGGGCAATAACCAGCCACCCCAACAAAATGGCAAAAGCTATTTTAAAGGGGGCACTGAAAATTTTGTTATCAATGAGTTCGTAAAGTATCACTAATGGCAACAGCAGGTTGATTACACCCATTAATATGTAAAGCCAGCTGAATGGCTTACGGAATAGCTGTCCGCTATCAATATATGCCAGGTAGGGGTTTATAAATGTGAGCAGTTTGTTTCCTGAAGTTTCAACCTCATCGGGTGCTGGTGTGGTTATTGTCTGTTCTTCCATGGTCTATAGTTATGATTGTTTTGGTTCTGAATTTTTAGTGTCTGAAAAATTGAAAAAAGCCTCCTTTGCATACAGAAATCTATCACTCGCGAACCTGAATTTGCCTGTTTATTACAGCTATACCCGCCTTTAACTGCATAGTATAAGTTCCATAGGCAACACCTTTCAGGTTTATTTCTTTTGAGAAAACGCCATCTATCTTTCCAAGTGCTTGCTCGTAAACCACACGTCCTATTGCGTCATATATCTTTATTTGAATTGTCTCTACTTTATCGGTTTCAAAGCTCAGAGTAAAACTGCCGGAAGTGGGATTGGGTGAAACAGAAAGATGTTGTACAGAAAGCTCCTCAATGCCGGTTATGCAGGGTGGGGTATTGGCCGAATTGTATACCACATACATATCAGTTGCGAAATAGATACAGGTATCAATAGTTACTTTACAGGTGTAATATCCCGTTCCGGTAATGGAGTTAACTGAAAAAAATCTGGACGCGCCTGATTGCTGCGGTTGCCCGTTCCATTGCCAATCGTAGGTGGCATTGGCATAAAATGGTGCGGCCAAATCGCACCCGTTACGGACAATAGCAAGGGCAGGGGTCAAGGGCGGGCAATTGGGGTTACTGCTCCCACCTGATGATTTTCCGGTTTGTGTTACGTTGACGGTATCACCGGCAACAAGCATCTGGCAATAGCGCGTAACTGTGGTGGTGTTAGGGTCAATTGTTATAGTAAAGTTGCCATTACCATTTCCGCCTCCGGTGGCAGTAAGCCAAGAGCAGCCGCTTAATGCATTAGCCGACCACGAACAGTTTGTACCGGAAACAACTGTTACCGCAATCGCTTGGTTCCCTCCGTTGCTATCCACTTGAACAGTAAGAGGTGAAACTATGAAAGTGCAAGGATTAGTAACGTTTATGGTTATGCTGGCGGTTGCTGAACAACCATTGGAAGTTCCGGTAACCGTATAGGTAGTGGTAGAACTTGGTGACACCACTACAGTGGAACCGCTACCAAGGCCATTGCTCCAGCTATAAGTGGAAGCGCCTGATGCTACGAGGGTACTTGCCTGCCCATTTGTAACCGGATTATGCGAAGCGGAAATAGAAATAGTGGGCGGCTGGTTCACCATAATGTTGGTGGTAGATGAGGTGACTACATCATCAGGCTCAGTACATTGTGCATTTGAAGTCATTACACAATAAACAGTCGAATTGGTTGTCAAAGGCGGAGTTGTGTATGTTGAGCCTGTTCCCACTTGTGTTCCGTTCAAATACCATTTGTAAGTAGGATTGTTTCCACCATTGGTAGGTGCAGCAGTAAAGGAAACCGTTTCACCGGCACATATACTTGTATTACCTGAGGGTGTGATAGTAACACTCGGTGTAACAGAGGCCGTAACACATACCGTTACCGGACCTAAACAATTACTATTGCCACAAGCGTTTTCTGTACGTACATAATAATCAATACAGCCCGGAGTGGTAAGTGGTGCATCTATATGGTCACCGGTACCAACAGGTGTACCCCCACATGAACCGCTATACCAATGCCAGTTGACATAGCCTGAACCATTCCCTCCGATAAAATAGGTTGCTGTAGGTGATTGACAAAACGAACCACCATTATCAACACTTGTAGGCGGATCGGGTTGCGGACAACCTGTTCTTCGCCAAACCATTTTGTTATAGGGACCGCCAGTATTGGTTTGGCATCCACTGCCATTATACATAGTTGTTAATATGCGAACAGTTCCGGAAACAGTAGGTGTCCAGCTTATATAGGGCGCATCGTTGTTTGTTCCACAAACATCTGTTGAGAAACAAATTGGAGTAGTGGGATTATTGTTATTAAACAATGTCATCTGAGCATCCCAGTATATCGATACCCCTCCATGTGATTCACAATAACTCCATTCATAGGTATAGCCGGCTATTACGCTAAACAAAGTGTAGTTACCCGCGTTCATTGAATTATGTGCAGGGTCGGGGTAAGCCCAAGTAGAGGATGTAGTAGAGAAAGTACCTACCGGATAGTTACTAATACTGTTGGTACAGCCACCACTCAAACATTGGCTCTGTGCCAATAGCCGTGTAATTGAAAATGGCAAGAGTGATACGATCAGGATTCTTTTCATTTTGTAAGGAGGTCGTTTCAATTTTTTTTATTAATTGTAAAAGCGCAGAACTGTAAGCCTTGAATTTTTCTTGTTTTTATTCTTTTTAAAAAACCGATCGCGGGCACTAAACCAAGTCAGCAAGACATTGGGGGGATAAGAACGTTGTACCTTTGGCCGGTTTTATAATTACTGTTTGTTGCCCGCAACTTGTTTAATTTTCTCATTTACTGCTTACCTTTTTTGAATTCGGTAGCACCTGATAAGTATTCAGCGTGGCATAGCCTGAATCCTGTATTCCTTGCTGCTTGTTTTGTGATTTATTTCCTTCTACACTTAGTGCTTTTAGAGCCTTTATCAGTTCCGGTTTGCGGGAACGAGCCAGGGGCAGTTTCTCTCCGTTAGTCAGCAGCACGGCATTTTCATCGCCTTTTAGTATAGTGCGCAGATAATCTATATTAAGCAGGTAGCTTTGGTGAATGCGGATGAAACCGTAGGAACTAAGGAGGGTTTCGTAGCAGCCCACGCCACTGCTTGATACCAGCCTGCGCTGGTCGGTAATAATAAACTCGGTGCTGCTGTTGTGGCAGGTGCAATACATAATATCAGCCAGCGGCAGGCGGTGGCAGGCTTCGGTATTGCACACGAGCAGAAATAGCTCGGGGGCATACGGGTTGATGATATGGATGGCCGGTGGCATAGGTATGTTTTCTCCTAACTAATTATCGTAGTCATCAAATCGCTCCAGCCGCTGTTGTTGGCGGGGGTGCTCAGGTTTACCCAGCGCATAAAGGCTATCATGCGTTTGCCCAGGTATTTGGTGCCGGTATCAACCCGCCACAGAGCCGATTTGCTGGTAACGGTAAAAGGGCAGTCATCAGGGGTAGGCACGCCCCCGTTTCTGTTGGGGTTCGGGTTAT
>CAZQYO010000135.1:0-7542 GCA_964597415.1 uncultured Chitinophaga sp. | reverse complement strand
AGAATCTACGGTGTCGAAAGGGAGTCCCGGAACGATAATCACATCGTACGGCCCTTGAGAGACATAAGTGTTATAAGTAGCCGCTGCTTTCTTTCTAATAATACTACATCCCCCTACTATTAGAATGATAAGTATGACCGATACTATGAAAGTTACTCTCCGCACGCGAACTAATTTATATTAAGAGAATAACAGAAGGGAGAGTGCTTTGTTCAAAGGCCTCCCTCCTATTTATCCCTTTCCGCTATTTGCGAGCTAATGCTCGCTCTTCTTGTTCCCGCTGTTTGAGCGAAACAAAATTGTGTACAAAGGCAACCTGCGCATTTACGATGGGCAAGGGTCGGTTGTAGGGTTTCATAGAATCCAGTCCAAATGAAACTATCGCCATTCGTTTATTCTTTTGTTTCAGGAAGCAGTCCACATAAATTGCTTGAATAGGGTCAGTGGCAATAGCTACATGTTTAAACCCGAGGCTGTCTGCCAGTTGCAGACCGAAATCAACATTCTCTGTACTGTGTTGAGCACGAGTTTCAAAAAATGTATGCTCCGGTGGCACTCCCAGCGAATCTGCGATTATCTTCATCGTCATTCCTTCTACAAAAGGGGTATAAACCGCAGCTCCCGAAAAAATAATATTCCGCGCAATCCCCTTTTCATACAAATTGATTGCCCAGTATATTCGCGCTCTGAAAATGCGATTCGCCATCACCGTATCGAAAGCATTGCCCGGAACTATGATCGCGTCAAAGGGGCCGGACAACATAGCGCGTTTATAATGGACTTGCGTAATCAGGTCAATCACACCACAAGAGCTCATCATCACCGCGCAGAGGAGAACTAATAAAAGCAAACGAGCACTGGAGCACACTGCGGCAGCAAGTAAAATACAACATGACTTGCCCGCATTTATTCGGACCGGTTTCATAAGGGTAGGTTGGGTGAAGTAAACCGTCTTGCATGGCTTATGTTTTAGCTGGCACTCGTTTAATTAACGGAGGAGCTTCTTATTTCGTATGTATTTTCTTAGTATTACACTGAACGGAAGGCGTATGAAGATTGTAGAGGTAAGTGATAAAGATTCAGAAAAGGAGTTCATCGAACTTCCCTTTCAGCTTTATCGCGATGACCCGAACTGGATTGCTCCACTAAGGCAGGACATCAAAAAAGTATTTAATCCCCAAAAAAATCCCTTCTTTCATCACGGGCTATGTGCCCGTTGGATTTTATTAGACGACAGCGGAAATACTCTTGGAAGAATAGCGGCTTTTATTAATAACGAAACTGCATTTACCGAAGAGCAACCTACAGGAGGCTGCGGGTTTTTTGAATGTGTAAATGACCAACAGGCGGCTTTTCAGCTTTTCGACACAGCGAAAGCATGGCTGCAAAACCATAAAATGGAGGCGATGGATGGGCCGGTCAACTTTGGGGAGCGCAATGCCTGGTGGGGTTTATTAGTAGAAGGATTTACCCCGCCTACTTACCAAATGAACTACAACCCTGCTTACTATATCCGCTTTTTTGAGGACTATGGTTTCAGAGATTACTTTCAGCAATATTCCTATTCCATACAAGTGAATGCCCCCAGACCGGAACGCTATAAACGGATTGTAGAAAGACTGATTAGCGCCAAGGAATATACCTTTCGCCATGTAGAAGCCGGAAAACTAAAGCAATACGCCAGTGACTTTCGCAACATCTATAACCGCACGTGGAAATTTCTACCCAACTTTAAAGAGATGAGTGAAGAACAGGCGCTAAGTATGATGAACAGTATGCGCCCGGTGATGATTAATTACCTGTGTTGGTTTGGTTATTACAAGACAGAACCTGCCGCCATGTTCATCATGCTGCCTGAATTGAACGGATGGTTTAAACATCTGAACGGCAACTTTAATCTCTGGGGTATTTTGAAATTTCTTTGGCTTAAAACTTTTGACAGAAGCAACCGGAAAGTATTCGGAATTATTTTCGGAGTGGTACCTGAACATCAAAAGAAAGGCGTAGAGGCAGCGATTGTACTGGCTGCCGACAAAGCGGTGCGGCAAAAAAAACGTTGGGATGAAATTGAATTAGTGTGGGTGGGCGACTTTAACGAACGCATGGTACACACCTGCGAAATTTTGGGAGGGAAAATTGTAAAGAAACATATCACTTACCGAAAACTTTTTGAGGAGAGCAAAGAGTTTCATCGGCATCCGGTGGTTGATTAAACTATTCCTTGTCTTTTCTCTCTGCCTTTCATTTACCTTTCCTTATTTCCTCCCTGTCATTTTCAAAAAGGCGATTTATCTCCCCCTCTGTCATGGGGCTTACTGCTTTGAACTTTGCAGGGGTTTCGGCAGGTTTCAAATAATTCCAGTTTTGGCGGATATAACTTTTGGCTTCGCTTCTATTCAGTAAAAAGTCAGCTACCGGAAAAGGATGTACCATCCTTCTAAACCAAGTGGCATACACAAAGTGCATCAGATCTTCTGCCTTTGCTTGAATATTGTTTTTCTCTGCGGACTTAAACTCATACAACAATTTCAGGTAATGGAGATAAGCCTTGTAATCGGTCAGGTTCAGATTTCGCAGACTATCTGTTTTTGCGGGTAACTTAGCCTTGGCTATTGTTTCAAAAGCACTCTGCAAGGCTTCTCTTGGTTTCGCATTTTCTTTTCTAAGCACTTCATCACTTTGCTGCAAGGCTGGTGCTGCTACTCCATAGTTATCGTAATAAAACTTTTGTATCAGCTCTTCTATATTCTCATTCATATTCCACGATAGCCGACAGAAAATATACAAGCCTAAGCCGGTGGCAGCCGTGCTATACGAGCTTTCTAAGGTAACTCCTTTTATTCCCTGCCGGTACCAGTATTTAATTCTTTCCGCGTATTTCTCCGGTCGTTCTCCATTTCGCAAAGGCATGTCTAAGTTTGTAATGGGCAAGCCGTAATAGTCGTAAATAAAGAGGGCATCGGTTTTCTGTTTCCACGCCTTAATCATTTCTTCGGGCGAAGTGTAATGCTGATAGCCGTATGGGATAAGTTGCACCACCACATTTTTCTCCAATGCAAAATCAGGCGGTGCTGCATGGGTATAATAAGCATACAGATTGACATACGCCTTTGGAGAAATTTTTTGAAAAGCAATGGCCGTTAAGTTGGCCAGATAGAAAACCTGATTACTGATACTGCCTAACTTTCGGCATGGCTCGCAGGTGCAAAATCCATCTCCGTCCGAAGGTTCAACCGATATAAAGTAACGGATAGCGTTTGGCTGTCGCTGCATTTGCTGGCGCAACTGTGCCACCATATCCGCTACAAAAAGATGCTGGAAGCCCGTATCACTGATGCAAAACTTAGAAGCGGTATTTACCGGAGAGCGCATCCCGTTCACTACGGCTAAATATTCAGGATGGGCTTTAAATTCGGCTTTATTCCTCCATAGAAATTCGTTCCATGAATGGCCTTTGAGAGAATATTCTCCTCCGAAACGATTTCTGCGATACCAAATGCTCCAGCTTTTATCCACAAGTTTTTGCTTATCTATAAAGGGATTGCGCGGTGTGCCAAAGGTGCCGAAGAAAGTGCGGAGCACAAATTCGGGAGCAAATACCCTATCTCCCTTCCACCCGATATTTTTCAAGGCCGGAATGTAGGCATGTTCATCGCCCGGCTGATACCACCGAAAACCCAGTTCATCTAAGTAGGTATAAATGCCGTTGGTCAGCCCTTGCCATGTAAAAGCGCTGATCTCCATTTTATTTTTTCCGTCAGAAACCAACTTGGCAGCATCGGTGTGATACAAAGTAGGAAAGCGCGGGACATCTTGATCGCGCAGGTGGCGGATACATATACCCGTAGCGGGAAACGAATCGGTTTGTACTATTTGAAACGCATTGCCGGTCGCTTTAAAAAGCGATTGTTGCAAATCGAGCAGCGAGGGCTTTATCCCTTTATAAGTGGCGGCATCGGTGTAAATCGTACCGGAATAAATCCCTTGCGCCAAGGTGGTTGAAATAATCCCCCACAGAAGCTGGAAACCAATTAAGGTTGTTTTCATTTTTCGCGCGATTAATCGTAACGGCTTCGCAAATTTATCGCCATTTTGTTTTCTCTAAGGGTTTAACAATTCTGTCTTAAACTATCTGCGCTAAAGCCTATCTTACTTTCTCTAAATCGCTTTTTATGGCACAGGCCTACTCTACCGCGTTTCAGCAAAACAAAGGTTTCTCGAAAGCTAAAGGCGGCTCCCGCTCTACCGGTCTTACTCCCTACAACGGCTCTTGGACTACCAAAGAAATTGTTCACCTCCTAAAGCGCACCATGTTCGGTGCGGCAAAAGCCGATGTGGCTCACTTTGCTTCTATGAGCATGAGCGATGCCGTAGATGAATTGCTGACCGCTTCGGCTGCCCCCATTGGGCCGCTGAATAATTACAACAACGCTAACTATACCGACCCGAATGTGCCCGATGGGCAACCTTGGGCCAATGCCCCTTACGATTCTAATGTAAATGTGAAGCGCAGGATTTCTTTCAAATCGTGGTGGATAGGGCAGATGCTTAATCAGGGAAGAAGTATTGAAGAGAAGATGACTCTGTTTTGGCATAATCATTTTGCCACCGAAACCGTCACTATTGGCGATGCTCGGTTTGTATATAAGAACAATGCCCTATTGCGCTCTTTTGCCCTTGGGAATTTTAAAACTCTGGTGAAGCTGGTAACAACCGATCCCGGTATGTTGCGCTATCTGAATGGCTATCTGAACACCAAAAATGCTCCTGATGAAAACTACGGTCGCGAATTGCAAGAACTGTTTACCGTTGGCAAAGATCCCATGCAGTTATATAGCGAAGACGATGTAAAAGCTGCTGCTCGTGTGCTGACGGGTTACAGAATAGATACCGTCAACATCACCTCGCTATTCGATCCGAATAAGCACGATGTAAACGATAAGCAGTTTTCCTCGTTTTACAATAATACATTGATTGCGGGGCAGAGCGGAGCGAATGGTGCCAATGAATTAGATGCACTGCTCGATATGATTTTTGCCACTTCACAAGTAGCAGAATTTATCTGCAAAAAAATCTATCGCTTTTTCGTGTATTATAACATTGATACAGACATTGATACCAATGTAATTCAACCATTGGCCGATATTTTAAGAACTAACAACTACGAGATTAAGCCGGTGCTGGCTGCTCTGTTTAAGAGTGAACATTTTTTCGATGCGCTTAATCGCGGATGTATGATCAAATCACCTGTTGACTTTTTTATAGGCGCGTGCCGGGAGTTTAATGCTGTGTTTCCCGATTCGAGCAATGTGCCGGTACAATATTATTTCTGGAAAACGATGGAAACAGAATTAGCTGCCTGCGGGATGGATATAGGCGACCCTCCTAATGTGGCCGGATGGCCTGCCTATTATCAAATCCCCAGTTACCATGAGCTTTGGATTAACTCTGACACCCTACCTAAGCGCACCCAATACACCGATTATCTGATTCAGTCCGGCTTCACCTATCAAGGTCAAAAATTAGTATTAGACCCGGTGGACTTTGTGTTGCACTTGGATAACCCTTCTAATCCAAATGCAGTAATCAACGACTCTCTCGCCCTTCTTTACTCTATTGATACCGATGTAAATCTTTTCAATTATCTGAAAGACATTCTGCTGTCGGGGCAGGTGACAGACGGCTACTGGACCACTGCTTGGAACGATTGGTACTACAACCAAAGCGACTCGGTAGCTTATAGCATTGTGCAAACACGGCTAAAGCAGATGTTTCAATACCTACTGGACTTGGCCGAATATCAGTTATCATAAACCCTCTTCACCGGAAAAAAAATTCATTCCTTATGAAAAGAAAAGATTTTATACGCAAAGCCGGAGCCGGAGTGTTGCTGCCTGCCTTTTTAAACGGCTTTTCGCTTCGCGCGTTTGGGGCTTCTCCCTTATTGCAAGCCTTAGCGCAGTCATCGGTAGATACTGACCATGTGCTGGTGCTTATTCAACTGAACGGAGGAAATGACGGGTTAAATACCGTGATTCCCTTAGATCAGTATTCCATTCTTTCGCAAGCGCGCAGTAACCTGATGATTCCCCAAAACCAGTTGCTTTCCCTCTCCGGACTTTCAGCTACCGCACTTCATCCGGCCATGACGGGCATGCAATCGCTGTATAACGATGGCAAGATGCGCCTTGTGCAAGGGGTGAGTTACCCCAATCCGAACTATTCTCACTTTCGCGCTACAGATATTTGGTTAACGGGAGCCGACTCTAATCAAACACTTACGAGCGGCTGGGCAGGGCGCTACCTGAATTATGAATATCCGAATTACCCGGTCGGTTATCCCAATGGGCAAATGCCCGATCCGCTCGCCATTCAAATAGGGGCGGTACTCTCTACGGCCTTTCAGGGGCCAACAAGCGGCATGGGAATGTCTATTTCAGACCCTACTAATTTCTACAACTTGATAAACGGCATACAGGCCACTGCTCCCAATACTCCTGCCGGGCACGAACTTTCATACATCCGCACAGTAGCGGAGCAAACCGACCAATACGCGGGAGTAATTACCGCTGCGGCCAACAATGTGACGCAGCAGGGAGCTTACCCCGCCAACAACTCCCTGGCGGCTCAACTGAAAATAGTAGCGCAACTGATTGCCGGTGGATTGAAAACAAAAATTTATATGGTGAACATGGGCAGTTTCGACAATCATTCCAATCAAGTAGTATCGGGCAGCCCCGCCACCGGCACTCATGCTTCGCTGTTGCAAGAACTCTCCGATGCTATCAAAGCTTTTATGGACGACCTCCATTTGCTGAACGCAGCCGATCGCGTTATCGGGATGACCTTTTCGGAATTTGGCCGGAGAATACTTGGCAACAACAGCTTAGGTACCGACCACGGAGCGGCTGCACCCATGTTCATTTTCGGCAATCAGGTAATTCCCGGCATGTTGGGCACTAACCCCCAACTGCCAGGCACCGTAACGGTGAGTGACAACGTAGCCATGCAGTACGACTTTCGCTCTGTGTATGCTTCGCTGCTGCAAGATTGGTTCTGCGTGCCCTCGTCCGATTTGAATACGATTTTGTTGCAGAATTTTCAAACCTTGCCGCTTGTCAGTTCGGCCGACTGCTCCGCCTCCGCTTTGCACGAAATAGACCAGAGTGCCGGACTTACTTTAGTCAATATATATCCCAATCCTTTTACCACACATACCAACATCAGCTATACCACACAGGGCGGGCATACGCTTTTGCAGGTGTTTAATGGCGAAGGGCAGTTGATAAAAACCGTTTTGGACAAAGAAATGGAAGCCGGCAATTATGCCGCCAGTTTTGAAAATGAAGAATACGCCACCGGGGTCTATTACGTGCGCTTGCAAAACCGCTCCGTGCAGCAAGTAAAGCCGATGGTGATTGCGCGATAAGAAGAAGGGAAGAGTCTTTCTCTTTGCCCCTTTGGCTAAACTGCCCCGCCATGCCTGCCTGCAACCACTCCTATCCCGCCACGCCATTGACTTCCACGGCTAACGAGCGTACG
>CAZQYO010000134.1:0-7619 GCA_964597415.1 uncultured Chitinophaga sp. | reverse complement strand
TACCCCTCCGGCACCTAATGGATTTACCAAAGAATAAACAATAGAATCGCCATCTACATCCACGGCTCCCTGATTGTATGAAAAAGGCTGATTGGCACAAATAAACGGCACAGGAAGAGTAGTAAAAACAGGTGAGTTATTAGATTGCCCTCCTGAATTATTCAAGGTTGCTTGAACGTATAAATCTTCACTGCTGGCATTTGAAATATTGGTGATCTGATCGTTTCGGCAACATTCTGAAAAACTAAACGTCCAGTCGGGGCAGTCTAAAGGCAGGGATATAGTACCGGTATATATAAATGCCTCTACTCCCGGCAGAGTTCCACCATTGCAGGTGGACTGTAATATAGAACTGGAACACAATGGTGACACCTCACAGGACTGGCCACCGTTTGCACTGGGCAGGCAGGGCTGCTTCGTCAAATCAAGAGTGAGGTTTTGTCCGCAACTGATAGATGAAGCGTTAATTGTCACTGTACTGGGTTCATCAATACCGGCACAGTCGCGGTAAAACCGAAGTGTCACCTTATAAGTTCGGGTAACAGGATCGGTACATTCGTACGATAAATCGGCCCCCATAGCGTGCGAGGCATATAACTTATCGGTTTTGCAAATGGTTAAAATTAAGGTGCCGCCTATCGCCACCAATAGTTTAATTTGGCTAATTAATTTCATCATGTGTCCTTCTTTCGAGCGGCTAAAAATATACATTAGGATTAAAAAATCAGATTTCCGCCTAAAATATGGTCGCTTGTGATAAATAGAAACAGATACCGGACTGGTTATTCTGATTATCTGTAAACCGTTCATCACTTTATGGTCTGCCCACTAATCTCCTACCACCTTCTTTAAATGGGTTATAGAGAAACAATAAAGCCCTACATTAGAAGAGGGATGATTTGATATCTCAAGTCTAATGTTTGCAGACCTATTGACCTTTGCCAAACAGCCATACTGCCATTTTTCCATACCATTCTGAAAGCATTTCAGTCAAAACTGCCAAAACTGCACTTCTGGAGCGATGGCATGGATTCTGCTATATTCGCACGCCTAAATTCATCATTGTTTAACTTAAAAAACGTAATACTATGGCAGATGTAAAAATTAAACCTTTAGCAGACAGAGTGCTGGTAAAACCTGCAGAAGCAGAAACCAAAACAGCGGGGGGAATCATTATTCCCGATACCGCTAAAGAGAAACCGCAACGCGGAACTGTAGTGGCTGCCGGCCCCGGCAAAAAAGATGAGCCTGTAACCGTAAAAAAAGGCGATTCAGTGCTGTATGGCAAGTACTCCGGTACCGAAATTCAAGTTGACGGTCAGGATTACCTGATTATGAGAGAATCCGACATTTTTGCAATCCTTTAATCTCAATCATACCCCTTTGGATATGATTTTTTCATTTCAATTAATTCAAAAACTAAAAATCAATTACTATGAGTAAAATGATATTGTTCGAAACAGATGCCCGCGACAAACTGAAAGCCGGGGTTGACAAATTAGCTAATGCGGTGAAAGTAACTTTAGGACCTAAAGGCCGCAATGTGATCATTGACAAAAAATTCGGTGCTCCACAAATTACTAAAGACGGAGTAACCGTTGCCAAAGAAATTGAATTGGAAGATCCCATTGAGAATATGGGCGCGCAAATGACCAAAGAAGTGGCTTCTAAAACTGCCGACCAAGCCGGTGACGGTACTACTACTGCCACAGTGCTGGCACAAGCTATTGTAGGCCCCGGCCTCAAAGCATTGGCATCCGGAGCTAACCCGATGGATTTGAAGCGCGGGATTGACAAGGCCGTAAAAAGCATTGTAGAGAGCCTGAAAAAACAAAGCGAGAATGTAGGTAAGGATAGTAAGAAGATTGAAGCCGTAGCAACTATTTCTGCCAACAACGACAGCGAAATCGGAAAAATGATTGCTGACGCGATGGAAAAGGTTACTACCGAAGGAGTAATTACAGTAGAAGAAGCCAAAGGAACTGATACCTACGTGGACGTGGTAGAAGGAATGCAATTTGACCGCGGTTACCTGTCCCCTTACTTTGTGACCAATGCCGAAAACATGGAAGCAGACCTCGAAAATGCTCTTCTGCTTATTTATGATAAGAAGATTAGCAACATGCGCGAACTGCTGCCAATTTTAGAAAAGGTAGCACAAAGCGGCCGTCCATTAGTAATCATTGCCGAAGAAGTTGAAGGCGAAGCCTTAGCTACTTTAGTAGTAAACAAACTGCGCGGCACTATTAAAGTAGCCGCTGTTAAAGCTCCAGGCTTTGGCGATCGCAGAAAGGAAATGCTGAAAGACATTGCCATCCTCACCGGTGGAATCTCTATCAGCGAAGAACAAGGCTACAAACTCGAAAATGCTGATTTCAGCTACTTGGGTCAGGCCGAAAAAGTGACTATTGATAAAGATGCTACGACTATTGTAAATGGCAAAGGAGATAAAGAAGCCATCAAAGCTCGGGTGAATGAAATCAAAGCTCAAATTGAAAAAACAACTTCTGATTACGATCGCGAAAAACTTCAGGAGCGTTTGGCAAAACTTTCCGGTGGAGTAGCCGTGCTTTATATCGGAGCACCTACCGAAGTGGAAATGAAAGAAAAGAAAGACCGTGTGGATGATGCTTTACATGCTACCCGCGCTGCCGTTCAAGAAGGAATTGTAGCCGGTGGAGGTGTCGCTTTTGTTCGTGCACAAGCCAGTCTTGAAAAACTGAAAGGCGAAAATGATGATGAGAACACCGGTATTCAAATCGTGCGCAGAGCTGTGGAAGAACCGCTTCGCACTATTGTAGCCAATGCAGGTCTCGAAGGTTCTATTGTTATTCAGAAAGTGCGCGAAGGCAAAGATGACTTCGGTTACAATGCCCGCACCGATGAATACCAAAATCTGAAGAAAAACGGAGTAATAGACCCTACTAAAGTAACTCGCATCGCTTTAGAAAATGCCGCTTCTATTGCTTCTATGTTACTCACTACAGAAGCAGTAATTGCCGACAGACCCGAAGAAAAAGGTGGGATGCCGGACATGAGCCAGATGGGTGGAATGCCCGGTGGAATGGGTGGAATGATGTAAGCATCATCTCATTTCAATCTACAAAAAAACCTCTCCGAAATTCGGAGAGGTTTTTTTATTCATTGAAGCGATGATTCATCGCTCCGTTTCTGTCTTTAGCTGTTTGCTGAAACTCAAATAAGTATTAAGCACTTTTTGCCTGCTTTGAATATCCACCTGCGGCAACTGCTCTTGCTCCTTTGCCTCTCTACATAACTCAGGTTCAGTGCCCTGAAGGTACTTAGTGACTAATGAGAAATCAGATTGATATCCCGCCTTAATATTTTCAACAAAAGGGTGCATTTGCCGAGCCGATATGTAATGTGTCCGCGACTAAAATAGATAAGTTCATCCATTATTCCGCATTTTTCAAAAAAATGATTTTTTGCGCTGATTCACCAATCGCCATTTATCCATTGAATATCTAAATATACCCCCTGTAAAGAACGCTCAAAATATTCTGTATGCACTTTGAGAAAGTCTAAAATTGTAATGCCAATACAGAAATACCCGGCAAACTTGTCAAGTCGTTTTAGGAATAAGAAAAACTGGTGTAGGAGAAATGCAGAATTAACCTCCACTCATTTAAAGGGCTTTTAATAATAAGGGCAAAAAGTGTCCAGTAATTTTAGGAAGGGTCAATGCCCATCTTTTCTTATCGTAATCTTACCATAATCTAACCATAATGTAACCAAGTCTAACCATGAACTAACCAAGTCTAACCGTATTCTAACCAAATCTTCCTATAATCTTACTTGTTTGAGCCAAAAACCAACCCAAACCATACAAAAGCAATGAAAAGGCTATCAAAAGTGGAGATTTATGGGCATCTCCCTATTAACCGGAAAAGACAAGTCAAGTTAGGTATCTAGCTTATGCCATCTAGCGTTGGTGAAGGAGTAAATTTGATTTTGCAGAGCCTAATGTACTAACCCCCTAAAGAGTTGGACAAAGTTGTAAAAACAATTTAGAAAACAGAAACCGACCTAACGAGTCGGTTTCTGTTTTTAGTATAAGAAAGTGTATGGGTGTTGTGGTGAGTGGTAAAACAAAAAGCAAAGCCGTTTGAGGCTTTTTGCTATACCTTTAAACTGTAAAAAGAAATTATTTAGTACCGGCCTTGTACTCTCGATAAAAATAGAGATCGTGTAGCTGCCTCTTCGAGAGTTATACCGGTAGGCTTCGGAGAAGATTATTTCAGCACATGTCGTGCTATTAATTCCTTCATAATTTCATTGGTGCCGGCATATATCCGTTGCACTCTGGCATCTGCCCAAGAGCGCGCCACCTGATATTCCCAAATATATCCGTAGCCGCCATGCAATTGAAGGCACTCATCCGCTACTTTTCCCTGAAGTTCGGTGAGCCAGTACTTAGCCATAGAGGCACTGGCGTGATCTAATTTCTTTTCGGCATGTAATTCAAGACAGCGATCGGCAAACACTCTTCCGATGGTAACTTCGGTGGACATTTCTGCTAATTTAAAACGGGTATTTTGCAGTTCAGAAATTGGTTTTCTGAAAGCCTCTCTATCTTTGGTGTATTGAACGGTCACTGCCAGTGTTCCTTCGGCAGCCGCCACTGCACCGAGAGCCACCACTAATCTTTCTTGAGAAAGTTCGGTCATCATATATTTAAATCCTTCTCCTTCTTTTCCCAACAGATTTTCCTTAGGCACCGCTACGTTTTCAAAAAACAATTCGCAGGTATCTTGTGCATGAAGGCCAATTTTATCGAAGGGCTTGCCCTTGCTAAATCCTTTCATGCTTGTATCTATAATCAATAAGGACGTGCCTTTTGCCCCTTTCGAAGGATCCGTTTTTACGGCTACTACCGCTAAGTCGCACAGATAACCATTAGTGATAAAAGTTTTGGAACCATTTACTAAGTAATAATCTCCTTTATCCACTGCCGTGGCTCTAATGTTTTGCAAATCACTGCCGGCTCCCGGTTCCGTCATAGCTATGGCGGCAATCATTTCCCCGCTAATCATTTTTGGCAGATACTTCGACTTTGCGGTTTCAGTGCCATAGTGTTCAATATAGGGGCACACAATATCCGAATGTAAGGGATAACCCACAGCTGGTCCGGCACATCCGGCTAAAGCCAGTTCTTCGCTGATGATGGCGTTGTAACGAAAATCTTTGATGGCTAACCCGCCAAACTTCTCATCTACTTGCATGCACAGGTAACCGGCTTCGCCAAACTTGAGCCAACTTTCGCGCGATACCATCTGTTGTTTCTCCCAAGCGGCATTATTCGGTGTCACTTCTTTAACTACAAATTCTCTGAAGGACTGCGCAAACATCCGGTGTTCATCGTTGTAAATATTTCTTTCCAGCATAAGATCTCTTATTTAGGGGGCAATGATAAAACAAAAGCCGTAAAATGACATTCATCGGCTTTTTGCTCTGTGGGAAAAGCTACTGCAATCATTACGGGAAAATGCCCATTGCAAAATAGCTGTCGCGAATTTTATTAATAGAAACGGCAAAGGCTGCAGTGCGCAGGTCATGTATTCCCTTATTCCGTTTTTTGAAAGCGCGAATGTCGCGGTATGCTTCTATCATGGTATCTTCTAGGCCGGAGTTTACCAAGTCAATTTCATCGGCTCCGTGAATGACTTGCTCAATTCTTGATCTGGAAACATGTTTTCCGGTAAAGTCTTCAACCAATTTGATGAAATTTCTTTGCGTTTGCTCTTCAAATCGTTTCTGCATCCTCCCAAACTTCACATGCGACAGATTTTTTAACCATTCAAAGTAGGACACCGTAACACCACCTGCATTGATATATATGTCAGGAATAATCATCACTCCTTTCTTCAAAAGAATTTGTTCGGCTGCCGGGGTCACCGGGCCATTAGCGGCTTCGCCAATTATCTTCGCCTTTATTCTTGCTGCATTTTTGATGGTGATTTGCCTTTCTAACGCAGCCGGAATCAAGATGTCGCAATCTATTTCGAGAGAGCCGGCTGTATCGGCCAGTACTTTACCTTTAGGATATCCCTTTACCGTTTTCTTTTCCTGACGATATTTGTAAAGATGATCTATATCAATTCCTTTTTCATCGTACACCGCCCCGTCTGACTCTGCCACTACGATTACTTTTGCTCCGAATTTTCGGATAATACGCGCAGTATGATAGCCCACATTGCCCAATCCCTGAATAATCACCCGCTTACCTTCCAAGCCCACACTTAGTCCAATCTTTTGCATATCGTCCTCGTGAGAGCATACTTCATTTAAAGCATACACCACCCCGCGTCCGGTGGCTTCCGTTCTGCCATGAATACCGTTTTGCGAAACGGGCTTTCCGGTTACACAAGCATAACCATCTAACTCTCCGGGTCGAAGTGTCATATAGGTATCTAATATCCATGCCATTTCTCTTTCTCCTGTGCCGTAATCAGGAGCGGGCACATCTATGCCGGGGCCAATAAAATTTTTCTTTAGCAATTCAGCCGTATAGCGTCTGGTCACGTTCTCCAATACTTCCACCGGAGCTTTTCGGGGTGCAATTTTAATCCCTCCTTTCGCTCCGCCAAAAGGCACATCTACTAAAGCACATTTATAAGTCATCAGAGCTGCGAGTGCCATCACCTCGTCCTGATCTACTTGTAAAGAATATCGGATCCCGCCTTTGGTAGGCATCCTATGGTGAGAATGTTGAATCCGGTAGGCTTCCACCACCTCTACTCGATTACCCCATTTTACGGGGAAATTCATTTTGTAAATACTATTACAGGCCTTGATTTGATCTAGAAGACCTTTGGGAGAGTTAGTAAAAGGAGCCGCCCGATCAAAGTAATACGAAACGCTTTCTGAAAAGGATAGCTCTTTAAGGTTAGGCGTAATTTGTTTTTCTGCCATAAAAAAAGTTTACTGATTAATTTTAATGCAAAGGGAAAGTCTTTTTTCCTGAAAATCAAAATAAGAGGGGGTTCAGGAACCGGTTCCCCCCTTATTTTCTAACTCTTTGAGCCTGCGATCTATGGCGAGTAAAAAGATAAAGATGCAGGTAAGAATAATAGCTAATACTGCTACTACCACAAATATTTTAAGATGGCCGGCAAAAAAATCCTGTGTACCGGTTATGCCCTGTGCATTAGTAAAAATTACGGACATCAGGGAAAATGCTAAAGCAGAATATTTTTTCATCTGTAGGATTGTTTTTGATGGATAAATTGCATACGGATAAGGATAGAAAGGATCCAAAACCCAAGTAATATCCAGCCGATAACGGCCGGATAGAAGAACATTCGGAGAGTGCTGTCTAAATCGTATTTACTGAAAGCGGGGTTGCCTCCATTGCCCGGGTGCATAGAGTCTGTAAGCCTTGGCAGCACAAACACACACAGTACAAACACAACAAAGGCAAATATACTGAATACGGCTCCTGCCTTTGCGCGTTTCTCGGTATCAGAGATGGCACTGCGAACTACTAAGTATGCTACGTAAAAAAAGATGGCGATTAGGGCGGCAGCCATTTTAATATCCTCAAGCAGTAACTTTTGCAGCACATCACCCCAAGAAACGCCAATGTACCAAGTGTATTT
>CAZQYO010000133.1:0-7625 GCA_964597415.1 uncultured Chitinophaga sp. | reverse complement strand
TGATAAGGTAGCGAAGCGTAGAAATATTTTTCATAGTATCCATTTTTAGTCTCATTCCATCAGCAGAATGGACATATAAGTTAACACTTTTATTCCGCTTTTGTTACAATACCCTATAGTATTTATTTTGCGCTATATCCGACTGCCTCTAATTCCGCCACATTTGCAACACCACCGGCACACATAATGAGAAGGATAAACGGCATTGCTTCTTCATTTCCTTAGAACCAATTCCAGGGAATTTTCAAACGCGCATTTTTGCTGACTATCTAAACGAAACGCAGGACTATAGCTGTTCCGTGTTGGAGGAAGTGAACTTAGCCTTCTGGTAATCAAGAGTAGCCAGCATTCAAGCCTTATCATCTGCCAAAATCTGTTTATCATTAAACCACAAAACAGAATCAGCCTATATGAACTATGAACATAAAGTAGTTTGGATTACCGGTGCTTCTTCAGGAATTGGCGAAGCCTTAGCTTATACTTTCGCGAAACGGAAAGCCAAACTCATTCTATCGGCTCGAAGAACAGAGGAATTAGAGCGAGTAAAGAAAAACTGTGATCTCCCCGAAGAAGATATATTGGTATTGCCCTTAGATGTAGCGCAACACGACAAAGCCGAAGCTGCCGCTCAAACCGTTCTGAAAACATTTGGTCAGATTGATATTCTGATAAATAATGCGGGACTTAGCCATTGGTCAAAAATCAATGACCTGAGTTATGATGTTTTAAAGCAAATAATGGAAGTGAATTTTATGGGAGGAGCCGTGCTATCGAAAGCGGTGTTACCTTCTATGCTGGAGCAAAAGCAGGGGAGAATAGTGGTGATCTCCAGTATTCTGGGAAAGATAATTACTGCCAAGCAGGCAGCTTACAATGCGAGCAAACATGCTATCCACGGTTTTTATGATACCCTTCGCGCAGAATATGGCAAGCAAGGCATTCGCGTATTAATTGTATGTCCCGGATTTGTAAATACTAACGTGGCCAAAAACTCGCTGAACAAGCAAGGGGTGCCCATCAACAAAAGCAACAGGATGATTGAAAACGGTCTTGACCCGATGTATGTTTCTGAAGTAATTCTAAAGGCGATTGACAATAACAGTGAAGAAATTATTGTGGCAGGAATAAAGGAGAAGGCGGCAGTGTGGCTAAAGCGCTTCTTCCCCCGAATCTTTTCAAAAATTATCAGCAACACAAAATTAGTTTAAGCATGTCTCCAAAGTTCTATTCAAAAGAAAATCTGCGATTCCTACTTCACGAGGTATTCCCTGTGAAAGATCTATGCCATAAAGAAATTTATAGTGCGCATACGGTCGAAAATTTTGATATGATTCTGGAAACTGCCGATTCCTTAGCAACCAATCACCTGCGGCCTATCCTTTTGGAAATGGATAGAAATCCTCCTTATCTGGAAACCGGGAAAATAAAAGTTCATCCTAAGATGCGTTCACTGATGAAAAGATTTGGAGAAGATGGATGGATCAGCATGTCGGCACCACGCGAATTTGGAGGGCAAGAGTTGCCCTTTAC
Source organism: uncultured Chitinophaga sp. (assembly GCA_964597415.1). Lineage (GTDB taxonomy): Bacteria > Bacteroidota > Bacteroidia > Chitinophagales > LD1 > Bog-950. The sequence continues at coordinate 6,095 of CAZQYO010000133.1, read as the reverse complement.
TATTTTGCAGGCGACTGCATTTATCATGGCCGCAGCCAATTACGATGCTATGGCTTTTCCTTTTCTGACCAACGGAGCCGCTCATCTGATTGAATCTTTTGCCACTAAGGAGTTACAGCAAACCTTTATTCCTAAAATGTATGCCGGCCTATGGCAGGGAACAATGGCGCTCACTGAGCCGCAGGCAGGAAGTTCACTCTCTGATATTGTCACTTCAGCAAGCCCTACCACCGAAGGTCATTACCTCATCAAGGGTCAAAAGATATTTATCTCCTGTGGCGACCATGATGGTTGTGATAATATCGTCCACCTCATGTTAGCACGAGTGGAGGGTGCTCCTGCGGGTACCAAAGGAATTTCTCTTTTTATTGTTCCACAGCACCGCCCCGATAATAGCGGGCACTTAACTCCGAATGATGTAAACACAGCCGGCCTATTTCACAAGATGGGTTATCACGGGGCACCCATTGCCCACTTAATAATGGGTGAAAAAAATGACTGCCACGGTTACTTAGTTGGCGAACTACACAAAGGACTCAGCTATATGTTCCAGATGATGAACGAGGCCCGAATCGGAGTAGGCTTGCAAGCTACCGCTATTGCTACTGCTGCTTATTACAACTCCTTAGATTATGCCAATGTTCGCTTACAGGGCAGAAAACTATCCGACAAAGACCCTTCAAAACCACAAGTGCCAATTATTGAACATGCCGATGTGAAGCGTTTACTGCTTTTCCAAAAAGCCATAGTGGAAGGTTCACTGGCCTTATGTATGCAAGCCTGCCGTTATTATGATTTATGGCGAAGTAGTGAAGGAGAAGAAAAAGAAAATAATTTGTTACTGTTGGAATTGTTGACCCCCATTGCCAAAAGTTATCCGGCAGAAATGAGTATTCTGAGCACCAGTGCGGGATTGCAATGTTTCGGAGGATATGGATTTACTAAAGATTACATGGCCGAGCTTTTCTTTCGCGAAACGCGCATACACACCCTGCACGAAGGAACTACCGCCATACATGGCATGGATCTATTGGGCAGAAAAGTGATGTTGAAAAATGGTAAGGCGACTATGCTTTTAGTACAAGAAGTAATGCGCGATATAGAAGCGGCACAAAAGTCAGAAAGCTTAAGATCCTATGCAGATGCACTGAGTAAAAAGTTGGTGCAGTTGCAAGAAGTAACCATGCGCTTAATGGGTATAGCGCAAAAGGAGGGCGCAGAAGTTTTTCTATCCGATGCTTCCCTCTATCTGGAATTATTTGGCATTCTCTGTACCGCCTGGCAATGGTTAAAACAAGGCACCACAGCTGAGCAATTAAAACAACATAGCAAACTGGAATACCAAGCTGCGTTTCTTGAATCAAAATGGTTAGCGATTCAGTATTTCTTTGAATACGAATTGCCAAAGGCGGAAGGATTGCTTATCCGCCTCAAGAGCAGCAATCACGTCACAGTAATTGCTAAAGCCGGAGAAATTCTATAAAACAGCCTATTTGAGCCGAGCTTTAAAGCTCCATTGAATTAAAAACTTCGCTTCCACCTCGCCACTCAGGGATGTGCCGATGCTGGTCGCATTAAAGGTTTGCCCTTCGCCAGTTATAATTGTTTTCTCAATAGTTTCATTAATCAACTTTCCATCGTTACAGCTAAAGGTGGTTATCCCTGTTGCTTTCTTCACAAAATCTGATTCTAAGTGGGTGACCAACATCGAAACAGAAGGCTTTGAATCTCTTGTCATCATCAATGCTAACATGCCGGTACTCATTTCGGCAGCCATAGAAAGTACCGCAAAATAAGTGGAACGAAAGGGGTTTTGGTTCATCCAACGAAAAGGAACAGTGATTTGGCATTGCTCCGAATTGCAAGATTTTACTTTTAATCCGGCCATAAATCCCATTGGTAACTGCCCCATTAAAAATAGATTAAACAGAAGTGGATGGTTGACCAATTTCAAAAATTTGACATCCGTAATTTTTCGATGCGCACGGTATTGTTCTAACAATTCGAGATTCGACATACAGTTTATTTGCTGCTAAGAAATAAAAGATTACCTGATTGGTCGCCTTCTTATCCTCCATTCATTTTAACGCAAGGTCTGATTAGGGGTTCTCAAACAAAAGAAAGAATTTTGCTATCCCGGTTGTGGTCTTCCTTTCCATGGCAACCGTTTTGAGTTCTATGTCGGTTTACAAATTGTTGACTTTTGGGCAATATTTAAATGGGATATTCAGTTTTTCGGTTTTGGCGTTTTGAAAGTGACTGTTCACGCAATTACGCAGTACTGTAAAACAAGGATTATGTAAAACGAATGCGAAGGGGTTTGCACGGTTCATTTTCTGGGGAAAGCCCTAAATACGGTGGTGAAGGTTTTACCAGCCATTAAGTGCATTGAGGAATACAAAATGGAAGGTTGCTTTCACATTTATTCTGATTTATTTTAGCGGGAAATGCTTCGCAATGACGAGGAGGATTACCAATGAGGGCGAAAACATGTCTGTTTGCCCTGCCGCATTTATTAGCCGAGCACATGCGGTAGAGTGGCAACTTTTACTGTTTTATTATTTGTTTACTGATACGATACCCGTCTGTAGTTACTGTAAGTAGATACATACCCGTTGGCAAGTAGGATAAATCAAGCATTTTGGTGTAGTTGTTTGCAAGGTTGGTTTCTTCTCTGCGATAGATGGTTTGACCTACTAAATTTGAAATGGTGAAAGTTGCTTGGTGCAGGTTTTCTATTTGTAAGGAAATGGAAATGTCAGAAGTGAATGGATTTGGGTAAACTACAATTTGTGGTTGGTTAGTTATTTCGTCTATTCCTGTAACGGTGTCCATGCAGAATTTTAGAATCCAATAATCACCGCCAGAATCCCAACTTGGCTGGCTTTTGTAACCTCCAATGCCCGCGCCTGTATAACTCCCTACTACATAGCAGCCATCTTTCGATTGTATTGCATGACCTACATTATTTTCTGTTCCGGTAGTAAATATGGTTTTATCCCATTTTTTATTGCCCATAGAATCAATTTTTACTACCCATGTTTGGCTAAACCCTAAATTGTTTTCAGATTTATCGCAACTCGCTGTAGCTGTTGTTGAACTACCGGATAATAAGTAACCACCATCATTTGTATGCTCAATATGCTGCAATCCCTCTGCAGCAGTACTTCCGTAAGCTTTATCCCACTCTTTATTTCCTGTATCATTTATCTTTACAAGCCAGTAATATAATCCTGTTACACAACCAAGAGCTGTAATATCACCACCAGCGTTGGAATCTGAACTCCCTGCTAAGATATATCCTCCATCATTTGTTTTAACCACTGAACTTATACCTTCTCCATCTGTTCCTCCAAATCTCTTATCCCATTCTTTATTCCCAACTGAATCAATTTTTACTACCCAATAATCGGAATAACCGCGTGTATGCTGTGTTTTATCGCCACTGCTGTCAGATGAAGAAAATCCTCCCAAAACATATCCTCCATCGTTTGTTTGTATTATAGATTGCAACGATTCATCCATTATGCCACCGAATCTCTTATCCCATTGTTTATTACCTACAGAATCAATTTTTACAACCCAGTAATCGCCATAAAAGTGTGTAGGGTCTCGGTCTTCTTGTGTTTTATCGCCACTGATACCCGAATTGGAATACCCCCCTAAAATATACCCTCCATCTGCTGTTTGCTGCAAATCCCAGAATATATCATCTATTGTGCCGCCATAGCGTTTATCCCATTGCTTATTCCCAACAGAATCAATTTTTACAATCCAGTAATCCCAACCACCCCAACCTGCCTGTGTTTTATCTCCTCCCATTCCCGAACCAGAAGAGCCACCCAATAAATAACCACCATCTATGGTTTGACGAGCTACATAAAGATTGTCTTGGTTGAAACCTCCAAATCGTTTATCCCATTGTTTGTTGCCTATTTCATCTACTTTTACTACCCAATAATCACCAAATTGCAGAGTAGTATCCCAATTTGCTTGTGTTTTATCGCCACTAATACCCGATTGCGAGCCACCGCCTAAAAGATAGCCGCCATCATTAGTAGATATTATCCATGAGCAAACATCCATAGCAGTGCCTCCAAATCGTTTATCCCATTGTTTTGAAAATAAAAACTGTTGAGCAGTACTGAAATTTATATTTAAGACGAGTGTAAAAAAAGTAAGGCAACGATACATAGCTATCTGTGGTTTACATTTTTATCATTTTTCCTGATATGCTTTCACTTTCATTTATTCGTACCGTATAATAATAAACACCACCGTCAATTCCGTTTGCATTCCAAACTATTTGCTTCCTGTTACTGCCGGTAGTAAAATTACTGTAAATTATTCTTCCATCGGTGCTTTGTATTTTTAAATCAATTGCTGCATTATCTTCTAACCCTTCAAGAGTAATTGTAAACTCGCTTCGGGAGGGATTCGGGAAAAACAGATACGGCAACTGATGTATCTTTTACCTTTTCGGTATTGCCTTTTGTTTTTGGTTCGTCCGGGTTACTATTATTGCCTGTTTCATCCAACGGGCGACAAGAGCCTTCACTTTGACGATTGCACGTGCTCTTGTGTGTACCGCCCTACTCTTTTCACCCGTGCTTTTTTTGTTGCTTCTCAGCCAAATTATAGTATCCATGTCCGGCATTAAGCTTATGCTAATGCTACCGTAAGGGTTTATAGTACTATATTCATCAAAATTTGCTCTTGCCGACCATTCAATTTCATCGCCATCGGTGCCGACAATTACGCTATCAAAAGTAATGGCTACTACTATATCGGTATCTACAAAAAGTATTTTACACCAAAACTTAACATAGTAATTGGCTGCGATGATGAAAGAAAACATAAGTTTCCGGTAGTCCATTTTATCAGTCTTTAACTTGTACAGGGTCGTCTGCGACAGACCCTTCAGGGAGAGAATGGTTTACACCGACCATTCGGGGAATGAAGATCACAATCGCCATCTGTCTGAAATGCGAGCGGCTTTCCTTGCTGATTTATTGAGCTTGTGTACTGACAAAAAGATAATAGCAGTGGGCAAAGGGAAAAGTGCAAAGCTCTTAAATGATAAACTCGAAAGAAGAGTGGATGTTTACATTCTGAAATAGCAGAGAGAATAAGGTTTACCACTTGCACAATTATTCTCTCTTACGCGAATAAAATCTGAAGAAATGCCCGAACCAACTAATAGAGAAAGGCCTCACACATACCCCCTGCAAAGCTCAAAAACAAGGGGTTCCCACAAAAGGGGGGCACGCTATTACCTCTTCATTTTACTTCTCTCGTAGCTTGGCAGTTTTTGCATACATCCATTTCTTAAAATAAGATCAGCGATTATTGGAAAATGACAATTTATTAATTTAGGGGTTCTAAATCCTCAGATTATGAAAAAGTTGTTCTTTACTATTTTGAGCTTAGGCATATCAGTCATTACTGCTCAATCACAAAATTCCGTCATCATCAATACCGGCACCCCCGGTACACCAGCTCATAATGCAGGTCCTATTTATAGGTCTTCGGCCAGCAGTGCTTACGATGCATGCCGCTATACCTACTTATACACTCAAAGTGAATTAGCGGCAGCGGGTATATTCCCCGGCTCCACTATTCTCCAATTAGGGTGGACTAAAAACAATAACGCCTCCACTACCGGCCCCGGCATATTTCGCATATACCTAAAAACATCAGCGGCTACTGATTTTAGTGCTGCCACCGAAACGTGGGCCAACCTGAACTCCGGAGCTACGATGGTTTATGAAAACCTCAGTCAAGAAATTCCTGACTCGGTAGCTCCGAGCTACATTCTGTTTCCCTTCAACACGTCTTATATATATACAGGCGGGTCGCTTGAAATTTCTACCGAATGGGATATAAATGGAGTGACCGGTAATCCTTCTACCGGCTCATTTGAGTGGCTGTGGAGTACTGTCGTAGATAGAATTTACGGCACCGCTCAAACCTCTTTAGCAAATTCGGGAACTCTTTCTTCCACTTCTAATTCTATTAACACTATTGACGACTATAGACCTTTTATTCAAATAACATTCAGTCCGCCTACCGGCTTAGATGCTTCTATTTATCCG
>CAZQYO010000132.1:0-7856 GCA_964597415.1 uncultured Chitinophaga sp. | reverse complement strand
TTTAGTTTTTATTTTTTATGCTTTTTAAAGCCTCCCATCTGGGATCCGGCTCTGTATTTTTTTCATTGGACTTGGCAGAACGATTCAGATATTTCAGCACTTCAGGATTGCAACCTTCCTCTCCGTTCTCTTTTTTGGGATGAATAATCTGCATAGGAACGCAGAGATTAATATACTCATACACCAAATGAGAAACATCCAGCACTTGTGTATCTCTGGAAATGAACATTACCTCATCTCCATCGGATAAACGGGAAGGATCTTCAGAGAATTTTACGTATGTGGTAAAATCTCCAAAAATTTCTTTGTCAAAAGGTTCTAAACAACGATCACACTCTACGTGAACGGTTCCGTCAATAAAAAACTTTAGTATAAAGAACGTTTCCTTTTTTTCGAATTCCAGTTTGACGCGAACCTTACAGTCTTGAATCGGTGAATCTTCAAAATAGCTGAAAAACTTACCGTCTATGTCGTATTCAAACCGGTGAACACCTATTTTTAAACCTACATAAGGAATCTCAAACTCCCTTAAACCTTTCACAGCACATGCCATTTATATAGTGATGCTACGGCCTCCCGTCTCAAATAATTTCCAAACAACACCTGTCAGCTTTCGCGAAAAGGACGGCAAATATAGCGGAATAAGGAGAAAAACAAAATGCCATCACCGAATAAATTTAGGGATGTTTTGCCCGATGAGAAAAAGCGAGGCGGAAAAATAGTGGTCATTTCGTAGGCGTGTTTCAGGATATTCGTTTTTCTTTGTCCGCTCTATTAACATGAATCTATCATCAGAAGGAAGTTGTCATCGGTTTAGATTTACCCCCTATCTAATATTATTTACCCGACCATTAACCCATAACACCAATGGCCAATAATCCACGCGAACACGGACTTCCGCTGACGGCAGGAGGAGTGCTCGTCACTTTAGGAATTATTTTTGGAGACATAGGAACATCGCCAATTTATGTGATGAATGCCATCTGTAGCGGTCATGTTATTTCGCCTGAGTTGGTGTTGGGGGGGCTTAGTTGTGTGATATGGACGCTCATCATTGTCACCACTATTAAATATGTGTACCTGGCACTTAATAACGACAACAAAGGAGAGGGAGGGATATTTGCTTTGTATGCACTGGTTAGAAGGTACAAAGTGAAGTGGACTATCATTCCCGCCATTATCGGCTGTTCTATGCTGATTGCAGATGGATTTATTACACCACCCATTTCTATTTCCTCGGCTGTAGAAGGTCTGCGGATTCTAAACCCGGAAATTCCTACCGTTCCCATCGTCATCATTATTCTCATCCTGTTATTCGTATTTCAACAATTCGGCACCAAAGTAGTGGGTGCCATTTTCGGGCCGGTGATGTTTATTTGGTTTTCTATGATTGGAATTTTGGGCGCGCGTGAAATTTTCCAAAACCCAATCGTGTTGAAAGCGGTCAATCCTTATTATGCGTTCAATCTCGTACTTAATTATCCGAACGGATTTTGGTTGTTAGGGGCGGTGTTTCTGTGTACTACGGGAGCAGAGGCGCTCTATTCGGATTTGGGGCATTGCGGTAAAAATAATATTCGGTTAAGTTGGTCCTTCGTCATTTGTATGTTATTGCTGAGTTACTTTGGCCAGTGCGCTTTTCTGCTGTCCGATTTCAACGGAGTGCTGTGGCTAAAGGGGAAGTCTATTTTCTATCTATTAATGCCGGAATGGTTCCTGCCAATAGGAATTACGATAGCTACCTTAGCGACTATCATTGCCTCGCAAGCTTTAATTACGGGCTGCTTTACTTTAGTTAATGAAGCGATGAAATTAAAATTGTGGCCCAACATGAGGGTGCATTATCCAACCGCTCATCAAGGACAGATTTATATTCCGGACATCAATTGGTTTATATTTTTCGGTTGTGTAGCGGTGGTCTTAATCTTTCGCGAATCCAGCAACATGGAGGCGGCATATGGTTTGGCCATCACCATTGATATGCTGATGACAACTATGCTGTTGACGTACTTGATGTATGTTCGCAAAAAGCCACCACTGTTTGTGTGGGGTATTCCCGCAGTTTTTCTCTTCATTGAAGGCGCATTCTTTATTTCCAATGCTCTGAAGTTTGCTCATGGAGGTTGGTTTACTACGCTTATCGCTTGTTTCCTTTTTTTGGGGATGTGGATATTCTCACAGGCTCGAAACCTGCGCAAAAAGCATATTGAGTTTGTTGAAATCAAAGATTACTTAGAACCACTCAAGGATTTGATGCATGATGAAACCATTCAAAAGGAAACCAACAACTTAGTTTTTATGAGTATGGCCAATGACAAAAGCCATATAGATTCTAACATTATCTATTCCATTTTCAGAAAGCGACCCAAGCGAGCAGATATCTATTGGTTTGTTCACGTGGACATTACCAATGAGCCTTATGGTGCTACTTACGCGGTAGATACCGTGATCCCCAAGCGTTGCTTTTTTATAAAACTGTCATTCGGATTTAAAGTAGAGCATAAGGTAAATCTGATGTTTAATAAAATTGTAGAGGAGATGGTGAAAAATGGAGAGGTGGATGAATTGTCTCATTATCCGTCTTTGCGCAAACACTCTATGCCGGCTGATTTTAAATTTATTCTTTTGAATTCAAGAGTAGCCATTGATGATGCACTCAGCCCCTATGAACAATTTTTAGTGAAAGGTTACCGCTTCGTGAAAAGTATTTCACTTTCTACTGCCGAGGATTTCGGATTAGAGCTAACAAATGTGGAAGAGGAAACGGTTCCCATCCGGATAGCGCCATCTTCCAATATTATTCTGGAGAGATTGAATTAGACTATACTAAACCAGCCATTCACCTATGCTGCCCTCACATTCGAGTATTCACAAACTTTCCGCAGCGGGAGCTTTGGTTACTTTGGGAATTATATTCGGAGATATTGGAACTTCCCCGATTTATGTGCTCAATGCTATTTTAAGCGGAAATCTTATCAGTGCACCATTAGTCATTGGGGGCTTGTCCTGCGTTTTCTGGACACTGCTTATTGTGACCTCCTTTAAATATGTGTATTTGGCTTTGAATGCTGACAACAATGGAGAAGGAGGGATTTTCGCCTTATACGCCTTGGTGCGCAGGTACAAAGTTTCCTGGATTATTTACCCCGCATTAGTCGGTTGTGCTTCACTGATTGCCGATGGTTTTATTACTCCGCCAATTTCTATTTCATCAGCAGTAGAAGGGCTGCATATCATCAACCCCGATATTCCAACAGTGCCGATAGTTATAATTATTCTTACTATTCTTTTTGTGTTTCAACAGTTCGGCACTAAAATAATAGGAGGAATTTTTGGCCCGATAATGTTCCTCTGGTTTTTAATGATTGGCGTTTTGGGGTTCAAGGAAATAATACATCATCCGGAAGTATTGAAAGCAGTAAATCCTTATTATGCCTATGCTCTATTGGTGAAATATCCCGGAGGGTTTTGGCTCTTAGGAGCGGTGTTCTTATGCACAACGGGAGGTGAGGCTCTATATTCAGACTTAGGTCACTGCGGGAAACAAAACATCAGAGTAAGTTGGACTTTCGTTTTATTCATGTTGCTGTTAAACTACTTCGGTCAGGCCGCACATATATTAGGCAGCCACGACACCTTAGTGTGGGCCGAGCGGAAAAGCACTTTTTACGCCATTATGCCCAACTGGTTTTTACCCATAGGAATTACCATCGCTACATTGGCAACAGTGATTGCCTCGCAGGCTTTGATCACCGGCAGTTTTACTTTAGTAAATGAAGCAATGAAACTGCGCTTATGGCCCAATATGAAAGTAGTTTACCCTACCACTACCCAAGGACAAATTTACCTGCCGGCCATTAATTGGATTTTGTTTTTCGGATGTGTAACCGTGATTCTGCTGTTTCGCCACTCCAGTGAAATGGAAGCGGCTTATGTTTAGCTATTACAATCAATATGCTCATGACCACTGCCCTGTTGGCCTATCTGCTTTATATCCGAAGAAAACCCGCTATTGTTATATGGGCATTAGCCACAGCTTTTGTGGTGATCGAAGGTGCCTTTTTTACCTCTAACCTTCTGAAGTTTAAAAATGGAGGATGGTTCACTATCATGATCGCCATTTTACTGTTTACGGCTATGTGGGTGTTTTACAAAGCAAAGCAGTTGCGCAAAAAGCATATTGAGTTTGTTGAGATTAAAGATTATCTGGAACCGATCAAGGAATTGATGCACGATGAAACAATTCCTAAAGAAGCCTGCAATTTGGTTTATATGAGTATGGCCAATGACAAAAGCCGAATTGATTCCAATATTATTTATTCCATTTTCAGGAAACGACCTAAACGCGCAGATATTTATTGGTTTGTACATATAGATATTACCAACGAGCCTTATGGTGCTGCATACGTAGTGGATACAGTGATACCCAAACGCTGCTTTTTTGTAAAACTTTCCTTTGGATTTAAAGTAGAGCATAAGGTAAATCTGATGTTTAATAAAATAGTGGAGGAGATGGTACAAGGCGGAGAAGTGGATGAAATTTCTCATTATCCTTCGCTTCGCAAGTTTAATATGCCGGCAGACTTTAAATTTATTTTGCTGAAATCAAGAGTGGCTATTGATGATGCCTTGACTCCCTACGAGCAACTTATCATTAAGGGCTATCGCCTGATTAAAAGCATCTCCTTATCTACTGCGGCCGATTTTGGGTTGGAACTGACGAACGTTGAAGAGGAATCGGTGCCAATTCGAATTGCGCCTTCTTCAAAAATAGAATTGAAACGGATTAACTGAGATTAGCAGAAATGCCTAAGTAATCTTACTTCTTCTTCTTTCAAAAAGCGCCATCTGCCTCTGGGTAAATCTTTTTTGGTAATGCCCGCAAAATATACCCTGTCTAAGCGCACTATTTCATACCCCAACGATTCAAACAACCTGCGCACAAAACGAGTTTTGCCGGTGTGAATTTCCACTCCTACTTCTGCTTTGTTGTTAGGATTCGGGTATGCAATTACATCTACTTCGGCAATGCCATCCTCTAAAACTACCCCACCCTCGGCAATTTTATCAAAATCTTCTTTTCGGAGTTTTTTCTCTAAGAGTACATGATATACTTTGCGCACCTCGGTACTCGGATGCGTGAGCTTTTGAGCTAACTCCCCATCATTGGTTATTTATAAGACTCCTGTAGTATTTCTATCTAATCGCCCCACCGGATATAAACGTGGTTTTACCTGACTTTTCATTTGACTAAAGGCTCCTCGAATTAAATCCATTACTGTTTTCCGATCGCGTTCATCACGTACAGTAGTAATAAAATCTTTAGGCTTGTTTAGTAGCAGGTAATACTTCTTTTCAAGACTCAACATCTTGCCATCAAATTCTATCCGGTCTTTAATCTTCACTTTGTAACCCATTTCTACCACCACGGTTCCGTTTACTTTTACTTTGCCCTCTTTAATCAACTCATCGGCTTTTCTTCGGGATGCAATCCCTGCATGCGACAGATATTTGTTCAGTCTGATTTCATCCGGAAATGTTTCTTCTTCCGTATAAATTTCGATGTCGGGTTTTGGCTGTGGTTTGAGAGTCTTTACCTTTTTGTTGAAGAGTTTCTGCGCAGCTCCTGCTAATGCTGCATTTTGCTTTTTCTTCCCCTTTGGTTTAAATGGGATACCCGATGCTTTCTTTACTTTTTTTAATTCGGGAGCAACTCCTTCCGCCTCAATTTTCACACTCTTTTTCGCAATAAATTTCTTTTTGATTTTCTTCTTTAAGAAAGGAGTTGTTGCCTTCTTTTCAGGTCGTTTGGAAGAGGAGTTGTTTTTTTCTTTCTGCACGCGCCAAAGATAAACTTTACCACCTGATTACATACAAAGGAGCGTTTGCTTGTTTAACTTTGGCTTAACACTTCATTAGTGTGGAAGCAGTAGAATCCAATCTTTAAAAAGGCACACTCAACAACTACAACTTGAGTCCTCGCATAAAATCAACCGTTACCTGAATATCGTTATAGATGATCCTATCCTTATCATAAGCAGGAACTATTTTACGGTAGTCGCTCTTTATTTTTTCAATTAAAGGGGAGCTTTTCAACGGATTTCTAAATTCAAGGGCTTGCATTGCCGTCATAAATTCGATAGCCAATACCTTCTCAATATTATACACAATTTTATATGTCTTTACCGCGGCATTAGCTCCCATACTAACGTGATCTTCCTGCCCGTCACTGGAAGTAATAGTGTCCACACTGGCAGGGGTAGCCAATTGTTTGTTGGCTGAAACAATGGCTGCGGCTGTGTATTGAGGTATCATTAAACCGGAATTAAGACCGGAATCTTTTACCAAAAATTTAGGTAAATCTCTTTTGCCCGAAATCAACTGAAAAGTTCTTCGCTCACTAATGCTGGCCAGCTCACTCATGGCGATACCTAAATAATCGAGTGCAATTGCTAAAGGCTCTCCATGAAAATTACCACCGCTAAGTATCAAATCTTCCTCTTCAAAGATCAGCGGATTATCGGTCACCGCATTTATCTCTCGTTCAAAAACGTCATGTACCTGAGCGATGGCTAACTTAACCGCACCATGCACCTGTGGCACACAGCGAAATGAATACGGATCCTGCACATTGTTTTTTTGCTGTGCAGCTATTTCGCTGCCCTCCAAAAATAGTAACACATTTTCAGCACTCTCTATCTGGCCACTGTGATTTCGCACTCTTTGAATAGCAGGGTGGAAAGGAGATATCTGGCAGTTAAACGCATCTACCGAAATAGCGGCCATCAAATCTGCTAATTTTGATACTCTCTCCGCTTCTAAAATACTGTAACAACCCCATGCGCTCATAAATTGCGTACCATTTAGCAAAGCCAATCCTTCCTTTGCCTGCAACTTTACCGGAGTAATATTTAATTCCCGAAACACGTAATCGGTATTTCGTCTTTCGCCCTTGTAGCGCACCCAACCTTTGCCTATGAGTGGAAGAGTGAGGTGCGCAAGCGGAGCCAAATCACCCGAAGCTCCCAGCGATCCCATCTCCCATATAATCGGATAAACGTGACGATTGAAAAGTTCTACAAGTTTATTTAGTGTATGAATTGAAATACCGGAGTAGCCTTTTGACAATCCTTTTATCTTCAACAACATCATCAACTTTACTACTTCCTGTTTTACTTCGTCTCCCATACCACAGGCATGGCTCATAACTAAGTTTTCTTGGAGTTGCTCTAATTTATCGGCAGGAATCTCAACATCACACAATGCCCCAAAACCGGTGTTGATGCCATAATATCTTGCTCCCGGTTCAGCTATTTTCTTTTCAAGGAAAGTTCGGTTGCGACTTACCGTTTCCACAGCATCAGCACCCAATTCAATCGGTTGTTCCTCGTCTAAAAATTTTTTGAGATCTATTAATCTTATATCCTTATTTGTAATGGAAAATACAGTAGTCATTGCACGACAATAATTTTTTTCAGCACTCGCAGAATGGCATCAAATCTACCAACGTTTCTCTAATATTTATTGGGAGGGAAATGGAGGGTTTAATCTTTCAGCAATAATTTTTTACTGAAGCGATAGCTTTTGTTACTAAGTGTCAGGATATACAATCCATCCGGATATTCCGTCAATGGTATTCTTTGCAATGTTCCTTCGGCTTTACCTGAGGTAACGGTCTCACCTAAAATAGTATTGATGGAATAATTATAGCTGCCCTGAAAAGAAGGATATTGAATAAAAATTTCTTTTCGGATATTATATACTTTTGGATTTATTATTACACCATCGGCAATGCCAACAGCATCTGTAATGGTGATAGTAACGGTATCTGAAGAAAAGCATCCGCTATCGTTAGA
>CAZQYO010000131.1:0-7887 GCA_964597415.1 uncultured Chitinophaga sp. | reverse complement strand
GTTGCCGGTTAGCTGTAACGGAGGGAACAACGGCAGTTTAGAAGCAACAGCTACCGGAGGCAACAGCAATTATCAATATGTATGGAATAACGGAGTGACTAACTCAAGCATCAGCCAACTGGGCGCAGGAACTTATGCTCTTACCGCCACAGATGTAAAGGGTTGTTCTGCCACAGCTTCGGCTACAGTCACAGAGCCGGCCATCCTTAGTATTACTGAAACAGTGAGCAATATTTCTTGCAAAGGAGGAAGTAACGGAAGCATACAAACCATTAGCAGCGGTGGCAGCGGAACTTATTCCTACCTGTGGAATAACGGAGCTAGTACGCCAGCTATATCCGGACTTTCTGCGGGCAGCTTTAGCGTAACCGTGACTGATGGCAACGGCTGTTCTACTTCAAAATCTATTCTTGTAACAGCACCATCTGCAATTCAACTGACCACTACCACCACCAATGCCGGTTGTAGCGGCTCTAACACTGGCAGTATCAGCCTAACAGTAAGCGGAGGAACTCCTTCCTATCAATATCTATGGAGTAACGGGGCTACTACGCAGCAACTCCAACAAATTCCGGCAGGCAATTATACTGTGAGTGTAGAGGACGGCAACTCCTGCACAGCAACGGCTTCTGTCAATGTGAATCAGGCAACTGCCATACAAATAGCAGTAACCGCTACCGATGCTACTTGTTTCGGGGCTGCCAATGGAGCTTTAAACACCGTAGTTAGTGGAGGCACTCCATTAAACAGCAACACTTATTTCTACCATTGGAGCAACAACTCTTCTACCCAAAATATCACCGGCTTAACGGCCAATATCTATCACCTTACCGTGACCGATGCGGCCAACTGTCAGGCCACAGCTTCAGCTACCATCGCACAACCTTCGGCTATACAAGTATCCGAAACACATCAAAACGTCAGTTGCAACGGTATTTCTGATGGCAATATCCACCTTACTTCCATCGGTGGCAGCGGAAACTATACGTATCAATGGAGCAACAATGCGAGTACCCCAAGTATCCTTCAAGTGACAGCAAATACCTATACGGTGACTATCACAGACGGCAATAATTGTTCTGTACAAAAGTCTGTTACTATTACGGAACCGGCAGCCATTGCGCTGACCGAAACACATACTGCCTTTGCCTGTGCCGGTAGTGGTGGAGCGATAAACATATCAGCAAGTGGTGGCACTTCTCCCTACAGCCTGATGTGGTCGGATGGGGTAACCACACAAAACCGTACACAACTCAATGCCGGAAATTATTCAGTGTTATTGACCGATGCCAATCAATGCACCGCCACCCAAAGCATCAATATAGGGGCATTGCCTCCGATAAGTACCATGATCAGCAAAACCGATGCTACCTGCTACGGCAGTACCACGGGTGAAATTGATTTGACTATTTCAGGAGGGACAGCACCTTTTCAATATACATGGAATACCGGAGCGGGAACGCAAGATTTACATCACGTTTCTGCCGGGGTATATGATGTGTTGGTGCAGGATGTCAACAACTGTGCGGCCACCAATACAGCCGTGATTTATGAACCTACCGCTATCACCATCACCGATAGTACCAGCGATGTAAAATGCTATGGCGGAAACGAAGGTGCCATCAGCCTAAGTGTAACTGGTGGGGCAGCCCCCTATACTTATCAATGGAGCAACACGGCCACTTCTCAAAATCTCACCGGAGTAACTGCGGGCAGTTATGCTGTGACCGTAAGCGATGCCCAGCACTGTAACAAAGTAGTGACTAACCTCTTAGTGAACCAACCGCAGCAGATGAATGCCGATGCATTGACCTACTCCGCAGGTTGCAGCGGCACTGGCGGGGCAGTTCATTTAGATGTAACAGGAGGAACACCTCCTTACAGCTATCAATGGAGTACGAATGATACCAGCGAATATATTCACGACCTTGCCTCAGGCACTTATACCGCCACTGTGGTAGATGTGCGCGGATGCCATGTGACCAAAAGTGCCATCGTCAGCGAGGCGACACCATTAGTGCTGCAAGCAGCGGTTCAAAATACTTCGTGCCCCGAAGTAAGCAACGGAAATATTCAGTTAACTGCCACTGGTGGAACACCGGCTTATGTGTACGACTGGAGTAATGGGGACAACACCGCTACTATTGAGCATCTCGCTCAGGGAATTTATACCGTGACCGTGAGCGATATACATCACTGTTCGGCCACTGCTACCTATCCGGTGCAGTACGATTATATATTAACAGCACAAGCCAATGCCTCTTTAACCACTACAGCCGGACAAGCAGTAACATTAACGGGGCAGACCAATGAAGATCACCTGAATTCCTATTCCTGGTCGCCTTCGTTTGGCGTGCAGTGTGCCTCTTGCAGTGAGACTCAGGTCATCCCCTCCTCCTCTACTACTTATCATTTGGCCGTGGCAGATGAAAACGGATGCACCGCCACCGACTCCGTAGCTATTGAGGTAAAAAATATTTCTGCCCTCTTTGTGCCTAACGCATTTACGCCTAACAATGATGGCAATAACGATGTGCTTCAGGTGTATGGCGATAAGAGTACCATTGAGTATTTTGAGTTCAAACTATTCAACCGTTGGGGCGAAAAAGTATATGAGACCAGCAGCACCCGTTTTAATTGGGACGGCAGCTATCGCGGCAGCCCTGCTGAAAACGGAGTGTATATCTACCTGATGAAAGTAGTGTTTGTAGATGGCTCTAAATCTGATTACAAAGGATCTGTCACCTTGATCCGTTAAACTTCCATATCCGGTTTCCTTCAATACCGAAGCAGCTCTCCCAGAGCTGCTTTTCGGCTTTTATACCGGAGAATATTCTATTTTCGATAAGCATAAACTTCAACTATGGAAGAAAAAAAATCTACCGTCAAGCAATTCTTTAAGAAGATGCTCTACTATCTTATCGGATTCTTAGTGATCGGTTCTCTCATCACCTTTCTAATCTTAAATTTCACTTACAGCGAGGGAAATAAATCAGGAGTGCTTATCAATTTCTCTAAAGAAGGCCTCACCTTTAAAACCTATGAAGGCGAACTTAACCTGGGTGGCATAGGCAATGTTCCCTCCACGGCACAGAGTGACAATCTATGGCATTTCTCCGTAAACAATCAGGCAGTGGCCGATACGTTGATGCAACTGGGAGGGCATAAAATAATGCTTCATTACAAACAGAAAATAAAAGCTATGCCGTGGCAGGGAGAGACAAACGTCTTTGTAGATGGTGTAAAATTGATAGAAGAATAAGTCTTACCTTTCTGTACATTTATGAAGAGCTGATGATATCATACGGTAAACATCTTCTCCCCATTTTACTATTGCTTGGTATTTCGCCCGGCTTATTCTCTCAATCTATTACCCAAACCATACGGGGTACTATCATTGACAAAGAAACCAACGCTCCCTTAGAGGGCGTGAGCATTGCCGTGTGGAAAGACTCCTCCCTCCTAAACGGCAGCCTGTCCGCGCAGGACGGCAGCTTCCGTCTTGAGAAAATACCTGTGGGTAGGGTGAACTTATCGGCCTCTTACATCGGTTATCAGCGCATCTTTTTACCCAATGTATTGGTGAATTCCGGAAAAGAAGTGGTGCTGAACTTGGAAATGGAAAGTGCGGTGCAAGATTTAAAGGCGGTAGAAATATCGGGCGTTCGCAAAGGAGAAACTATCAATGAAATGGCCGTGTTGAGTGCCCGCTCCTTTTCGGTTGAAGAAACCGAGCGCTATGCCGGTTCGCGGGGCGACCCTGCCCGCATGGCATCTAACTATGCCGGAGTATCGGGCACGGATGATTCGAGAAATGATTTGGTGATTCGCGGCAACTCTCCTTTCGGGGTGATATACCGCGTGGACAATGTGGTTATTCCCAACCCCAACCATTTTGCTATTGCGGGGGCTACGGGTGGCAGTGTAGCCATACTGAACGACCGAATGTTAACTACCTCAGATTTTCTAACGGGGGCTTTCCCCGCTGAATTCGGCAATGCTATAGCGGGAGTGTTTGACATCCGCTTTAAAACAGGCAATAACGAGCGACCTGAGTTTACTGCTCAGTTAGGCATGTTAGGAGCCGAAGTTTTCGGAGAAGGGCCTTTCAGTAAAAAAGGAAAGTCGAGCTACTTGTTCAATTACCGCTACGCTACTTTAGAGGGCTTAGTGAAATTGGGAATTGACATTGGCACCGATGCCATTCCCAAGTATCAGGATCTTCAGTTTAAGCTCAACTTCCCGATGAAGAATGGCGACAACCTTTCGCTCTTTGCTATTGGCGGCTATTCGCAAATTAATTTTATCACCAGCAACAAACTAAAGCCCGAATTGCGTGACATATATGCCAGCACCGATCAAGACGAATACTTTCGTGCCGGCTTAGGCATACTGGGCATTACGTATATGCACTTGGTGAACGACCATGCTTACTCCAAGGTTTCCTTAGCCGCTTCCACTCAATACAACAAGGATAATTTCTATCGCGTGATCCGGCATGTAGATTCTCTCACCGGAAATTTTGTAGTGGACACGATGTATAACAAACTCAATTATCTGCTTCTGAACACCCGTTACACGCTTTCGTTTTTGCGCAATGATAAACTCAGCGCTCGCAGTGCTATCCGATATGGCATCAGCACTGACCTCTACCAACCCAATTTTACGGATAGTATTTTATTAGAGCCTGCTTTGAATATTGATGTGCCGGATTTCAGGTGGAAAAAGAGATTGGATATCCATGACGGAGTGCATTTGCTGATTCAGCCTTTTATTCAATGGAAGTATGCGCTAAGTGAGAAAATTTCTACCGTGATTGGTCTTCATGCCCAGTACTTCACGCTAAATAACCGCTTTAGTTTAGAGCCGCGCTTCTCTATCAAGTGGCAGTTTAAACCCAACCAATCGCTGGCCTTTGGAACGGGGCTGCACTCCCAGTTATTGCCGGTATATCAGTATTTCGTGCAGGACGATGCCGGGAATAACTACAACAAGAACTTGGACTACATGCGCAGTTTTCATGCGGTGATTGGCTATGATGTATTTTTCAAAAAGGATATTCGCATCAAGGCTGAGATGTATTTTCAGCAGTTATGGAGTTTGCCGGTAGATACTGCCCCCAGTTCATACAACATGCTGAATGAAGGCAGCGGCTTTGACCGCTTTTTTCCGTCCAAACTCACCAATAAAGGATTGGGACGGAACATGGGGATAGAAGTAACGCTCGAAAAATTCTTTACACACCATTGGTTTTTTATGTTCACCGGTTCGGTGTATGACTCGCGCCTGCAAGGAAGTAACGGCAAGTGGTACAACAGCGATTTCAACGGGCAGTATATGATGAACGCGCTCGGCACAAAGGAATTTAAGTGGGGCAAGAAGCGCTTGAACACCATCGGCATTGGCGGAAAAATTACTTTTGGTGGCGGCCAGCGATACACTCCTTACGATACTTTGTTGAGCCAACAGCACGAAGACCCGGTGGTGGTGGATTCGCTGCGGAATACGCAACAGTTTAAACCTTACTTTCGATTTGATATTAAGCTCAACTACCGTTGCAACACTAAGCGCTTTACGCATGAAGTAGGCATTGACTTAGTCAATATCACCTTCCAAAAAAATATTTTGCGATTGCAGTATGTGAGTCCGCAGCAACCTAAGGAGGAGATATACCAATTAGGTTTTCTTCCGCTGTTTTATTACCGGCTCGATTTCTGGGTAGGGAAAATGCAAAAGTAAAATCCTTCTTTGTTGCGGATATTTTCCGCGACTCCTCCCCCACTTTTTGCAGGGAATAAGGGTTCGCACTGCGTTCGCCCAATCTTTCTATTATCTTGTCGTTAAAATCAGTCAAGACTTATACTTCCTTCCATTATGCAAAAATTCTTCTTCCTTACCTGGGTGCTCATGCTCACTGCCTCTTCCGTCTTTTCTCAAAGTGCTTTTAGTTTAACCGATAGCGGTAAATTTGTTTCCACTAACAAGGCAGACATGGAGTGGTGGAAAAAAACAACGGTGTATCAAATCTATCCTCGGTCGTGGTACGATACTAACGGGGACAGCATTGGAGATATAGAGGGTATTATTGAAAAACTCGATTACCTCCAAGACCTCGGCTACGAAACGGTATGGGTTTCGCCTTTTACAGAAAGTCCTCAACGCGATTTTGGGTACGATGTAAGCAACTACATTGCTATTTCGCCACAGTATGGCACCATGCAAGATTTTGACCGGTTGGTGAAAGAGGTGCACCGCAGAGGCATGAAACTGATATTTGATTTGGTGATGAATCACACTTCTGATCAGCACGAATGGTTTAAAGAATCGGCCAGTTCGCGCACGAACCCGAAAGCCGATTGGTATGTGTGGAAGGACGGCAAAGGAAAGGATGGCCTGAAGCGGCCCAACAATTGGCGCTCTATGTCGGGCAATTGGGCATGGACGTATAGCCCTGTGCGCAAACAATTTTATTATCACGCTTTTCTGCCTTTTCAACCGGACTTGAACTATCACAACCCGGAAGTAAAAAAAGCCATGTTTGATGTAGCGCGGTTTTGGCTTCGCAAAGGGGTAGATGGTTTTCGCCTCGATATTATCAGCGCGATATATGAGGACTCTACACTGCGAAACAATCCGCCAAGCGGACGCTTAACCCCTTCGGACAAATCGCTCACTATTTTATTTCAACACATCAAATACAACTTCTTGCAGGAACAGAGTTTTGAGTTCAGCACGGAGTTGAGAAGTGTGATAGATGAATTTAAAGACCCCGATCGGTTTTTGTTGGGTGAGTCGCATGGGGATGAGAGTTGGATTAACGGGTTCTGCGATTACAAAGGCAAGAAGGGATTGAAGGCCATCTTTCTTTTCAATGCGGTGTCCACTCCGTTTAAAGCGCGTAAGTACCGCCAACTCATCAGCAAGTTTGAAAAGTACTTTCCCGAGCCGTTGATCCCCACTTTAGTTTTTTCGAACCACGACCGCACCCGCACCATGACCCGCTTAGGTGGCAGTGTGGAGAAGCGCAAACTGCAAACGCTGTTTCAGTTTACTGCGCGAGGTATTCCCTTTACGTATTTTGGGGAGGAGATAGGAATACTCAAAGTGCGGATACCGCTTAAAGAAGGCAAAGATGCCATTGCTATGCAGCAAAGCTGGATACCGCAATTTTTAGTAGATGGGAACAAAGAGACGCTGAACCGCGATGAGTGCAGAACGCCAATGCTGTGGACTTCGGGGCCTAATGCGGGGTTTTGTCCGCCCGGGGTAAAGCCCTGGCTGCCGGTGGCTGCTAATTACAAGGAGATAAAT
Organism: uncultured Chitinophaga sp.; assembly: GCA_964597415.1. GTDB lineage: Bacteria > Bacteroidota > Bacteroidia > Chitinophagales > LD1 > Bog-950. Next base: position 576 of record CAZQYO010000131.1, on the reverse strand, counting down.
GTAGAGAAACAGTTGAGCGAGCCGAACTCGCTTTTAAATTTCTATAAGAGTATTCTTCATCTGCGCCAACAAACTCCGGCACTTCATGAGGGGAGTTTTGAAATAGCCTCGGCTTATTGCAATTCTAAAGTATTGGCTTATTACCGCGAGGAGGGAACGAAAAAGTATTTGGTATTGCTCAATATGTCGAAATGGAAAGTGAAGAATCCCTATACAGGTGGCCGAGTATTGCTTTGTACCCACCCTGCCTCACCGGCAGGGGATGATCAGCGGTTATTGCCGTTTGAAGGGCGGTTAATAGAAGTGAATTAAGAATGAGGATAGATGAGAGTATTTGAGAATAGAAAGTCTTTGACTTTGAAGCTCTGCTGATATATACACATTTTGTTGCTCCCTTTTTCGGCAAAGCAATTACTTCCTACGGTATTGGTGCGTTTCTATGTGAATACGCAAAGGCATTTACTCGTATAAGACATTCTTTTACGAAAAGCCGAAACATTTCCAAATCCACGACCTTTTCATATATTTAACCAGTCACAAGCAAAACGGGCGGAAGGATTTCTGATTTTTTACACC
>CAZQYO010000130.1:0-7997 GCA_964597415.1 uncultured Chitinophaga sp. | reverse complement strand
GGAGATGTGCCCGAAAATTTAAAAAACAGAATCATCTATACCTTAGACATGGGCGCGTTAATGGCGGGCGCAAAATATCGCGGAGATTTTGAAGAGCGATTAAAAGCCGTGGTAAAAGAAGTGAAAGAAAGTGCCGGTGTCATCATCCTGTTTATAGACGAAATCCACACGCTGATCGGAGCCGGGGCTACGGAAGGCGCGATGGATGCCGCCAACATCATAAAACCCGAACTGGCACGTGGTGAATTGCGGGCCATAGGAGCTACTACCTTGAATGAATACCAGAAATACTTTGAAAAGGACAAAGCGTTGGAAAGACGTTTTCAAAAGGTGATGGTAGAAGAGCCGAGTGTAGAAGATGCCATTTCAATTCTTCGCGGCTTGAAAGAGCGATATGAAAACCATCATAAAGTAAAAATTAAGGATGAGGCCATAATTCAGTCGGTGATGTTAAGTAACCGTTACATCACCGAACGTTTCTTACCCGACAAAGCCATTGACTTGATTGATGAAGCAGCCGCCAAGCTCCGTCTCGAAATGGATTCACTCCCCGAAGAGTTGGATGAGATTGAGCGCAGAATTATGCAAATCGAAATTGAGATAGAAGCGATCAAGCACGAGAAAGATGAGAAGAAGTTGAATGAACTCCATGAAGAATTGGCCAACCTGAAAGAAGATCGGAATCAGTTTAAAGCAAAGTGGCAAAAAGAAAAAGAAATAGTAGATAAGATTACCGCCCGCAAACGCGATATTGAAAATATGAAATTAGAAGCGGAGCGTTACGAGCGGGAGGGCGACTACGGAAAGGTAGCAGAAATTCGCTATGGTAAAGTGAAAGAAGCAGAAGAGAACCTAAAGCAATATGACAAAGAACTGGCGGAGATATCTCCCGACAAGCGCCTGTTACGCGAAGAAGTGACCGGAGAAGATATTGCCGCCATTGTGAGCAAGTGGACGGGCATCCCCGTTACCCGAATGTTAGAAGGAGAAAAAGAAAAATTGCTACATCTCGAAGATAGATTACGGGAAAGAGTAAAAGGTCAGGACGAAGCAATAGAAGCAGTGAGTGATGCTATCCGCAGAAGTCGGGCAGGCTTACAAGATGAGCGCAAACCAATTGGCTCTTTTCTTTTTCTCGGAACTACCGGAGTAGGAAAAACGGAATTGAGCAAAGCCTTGAGTTATGTACTCTTCAACGATGAACACGCGATGGTGCGCATTGACATGAGCGAGTATCAAGAGAAACATTCAGTGTCGCGTTTAGTGGGTTCGCCTCCGGGATATGTCGGTTATGATGAGGGCGGACAATTAACGGAAGCAGTGCGCAGGCATCCTTACTGTGTTATTCTCTTCGATGAAATCGAAAAAGCACATGCGGATGTATTCAATATCTTATTGCAGGTGTTAGACGATGGAAGGCTGACTGATAACAAAGGCAGAACAGTCAATTTTAAAAATACATTGATCATCATGACTTCAAACATGGGTTCTGACATCATACAGCGAAACTTTGAACACGTGAAAGATGAAAATCTGATTGCGGTGATCGAAACCACCAAATTAGAAGTGATGGAGCGACTGAAACAGTCCGTGCGCCCGGAATTTCTGAACCGCATTGATGAAATCGTGATGTTCCGCCCGCTTATGCGCAAACAAATCCGCGAAATTGTTGAGTTGCAGTTAACCGATTTACAAAAACTGCTTGCCCATAAGGAAATGAAAGTGGAGATTAGTGAGGCAGCACTCGATTATCTGGGCGAGCAAGGCTTTGACCCGCAATTTGGAGCAAGACCACTGAAACGTGTTATTCAGAAAGAAGTAGTGAATGAAATATCAAAGATGATCTTGAGCGGCAAAGCAGAGAAAGGAGATACCATTATAGTTTCTTCTAAAAAGGGAGATCTGATTTTTGATGTATCCAAACAAGCGGAATTAGTAGAATAATTTATCGCTCCGTTTCAATAGAAAAACCCATCGTAGTTTGCGATGGGTTTTTCTGTTTCAGAGGAATTGCAGCTCACTTATCTTCCTGTAATAGTAAAGTTGAGATTATAAATAGTGCCGTTCTGATCGGTATTTACAGTTCCCGTACCTCCGCGTGAGGTAATGGCATTGCCATCGGCTTCTACAAATACTTTTGCCATATTATTGAGAATGCCTCTGCTTCGGCTGGCGGTATCGCTTTTCTTCACCAAAATATCTTCCAAGTCTAACTTATCTTTTGATAGAAATACTTTAAACGTTTCCTGGCCTTCGGGTGGTCCGATGGTTATTTTATAACTCTTTAAAACCAGTGAATCGTACTTTGCAATTTCACAATCCTCCGGACGAATTCCCTGAGCTTTATTTGGAAGAATGGGATTAATAATTCCATCCGGTTGCAGATCTACAATATTGATAAAAAATGCTTTGTAACCGGTATTAACTACTTTCAGATATACCTCATCTCCGGTTCTCAATTCCAACCTTCCGTTATGGGTACGCGCTGCCAACTTATCCTGATCAATGTTGCCGTCATCTTTTAGAAACACTAATTGCACTTTCGCATCAAGCCCTTCTTCTGCAAAATCAAGTCCTTGCAAATAACGATACCGGGCAAATCTTTTTAGAGCATCGGTCAAACTCGTATAGTCTGCATTTGGTAATATCCTTATCCCCTTTTCAAACACTCCGCCAGAAGTAGGATACTTCAGCGCCCAAGTATCAGTGTTGCCGATAGTATCAATAAATATATCACAGGCTTTGTCGAAAGTTACCAGTTTAAAATCCTTTAATGCAGCGGACAATTGATTGCGCATACCATTCACATCCCGCACGTCAATCTTTAATTTATCGCCATAGTTCAGCTCAGTGACAAATGCCCAAGTATTCATTTTATATAGAGAATCCATGCGCTCTAATTTCACCGTTGCTTCAAAGTTGGTAACAGAAGTAATGATGCCACTGTTCAATGGTTTCTTCCCTGCGGGATCAGTAGTGCTGACAGGATATAAACTAACGGTAGAGCCTTTCGTAAGTCCGGCTACACTACCCCCATCCAACACAAACTCATCATCCTTATTCCATTGCTTAATAGTGAAGTATGGTTTCTGACTTATAAAATTACCTCCAAACAATATGCGATCAATGCCATCTCCCTCCAACACCGGTTTTTGGCGGGGGGCTTTGTCCCGCATAATATTTTCAATTTGCGCAAACAAACCCCGATAGCTCGTTTTATCTTTTAGCTGAGAAGCTGTTTTGCTAAATGCGTAAGATAAAGAGCCGACAGGGTTTCCATTATCGTCATAACATTCATAATTAAACTCTTTCGCTTGCGCACCTGAAATCACCACATAAGTAGCCGCATCCGAAGAAAGCTGCGCTCCGTTATTGTCCTTAAATACTCCATTATTATCCGGTGCGCTTATTTTATTCATATCAAAATCATCACTCACCATGGGGTCTTTTGCTCCACGCGGCAATAAGTCGGACACTCCTCTGGTCCCCGTACCGGAATGGCAGGCATCCAATAGCACCAGCAGATCGCCTTTCCCCGTAAGTTTATTGCGAAGCAAAGTTACCTTCTGGCCAAATTCATCATCCCGAAAATAGCCGGGAGCATATTTTTTAAATTTTTGCTTATCGTAAGAGTACACCGCTCCGTAAGGCACAATACATTCATCCAAATTATCCACCTCATCTCCGTTGTCGTCTTCAATTTGTTCTCCGTGGCTGCTAAAATGCACTACCACTATATCTCCGGCATGAACTCGTGCTATTAATTGATCAAACGCATTTTCAATTCCACTTTTAGTAGCAGTCGAATCTTTTAATATGGTGATGTTAGCAGGTTTGAATCCCTGTTTTTTCAAGGCTCCCTCTACTAAGGGTACATCATTGCCCGAAGAAATTTTACCCCAACCGTTCTTTCCCGGATCAGGGTAGTTGCCAATAGCTACTATAAGCGCGTACTTTTCGGCACTGAAAGCCAGCAGTGTAAAGCAACTGATGGAGATGAACAGCAATATCTTTTTCATGGTTTGGTAGTGTTTATTGAAAAGTTTAAATCACTATAAATCTATCAACTTCAACTTAATCAAAAAAAAAATGCGCTCCGTAGTCGGAGCGCATTTTAACGGAGCGGTTCTACTAATAGAAGTAGTAGTCAAAACTGCTGGAGCAACTGGCTCCGCTGAATTTCCACTCTTTGGTTTTTCCTACAGACCAACCGTAAAGGGTAGTGTAGCCGGTTCCGGTAGGAACGTAAGAATCGGCATAAGCGCCCAGGGTTCCTTCCCAGTATCCGTCCACATAAATATCAATGCTGTAAGCCGTGTAATTATGCAGATAAATGTAGCAGGTTCCTGCGCCATTTCCTCTCGATGCTGCGGGAGCATCAGTAGAAGGGCGATCGGCCTTCACTTCGGGATTGGCTCCTCGAGAGGTAACGTTCTCCGATTTCAGATCTACTCTTTTTCTTGCACCATCTTGTGCATTAGCATTGATGGCGACTGTTGCGAATAGCAATGTGGCAATAGTTAATAATACTGTTTTTCTCATGGTAAGTGATTTGGTTTAACAATGGAACGAAAATAGATTTTAAAAAAAATAAACGAAGCAATTTTGTTGAAAATTTGTTTCTTGACATCTTGAATCAAAACCGGTTTTATGAAAAAGATTTCGACAATAGGGATGCTGCTTTTGTTTTTTTCCATAAACAATGCACAAACAAATACTGAAAACATGCTGGACAATGCTTTGTCGGCAGTAGTATCTGTGGGGGTATTTAAAATAGAAGGGACTAAACAAGAGTTGGGATTCAGAGGCAGAGCAGATGTTGCTTATCAGAAAATGTTGGATTTATCAGATGCGTACAGCAAAGGCTCCGGTTATGTCATTAAGGTAGGAGGCAAAATGTATGTATGCACCAATGCGCATGTGGTAGAATTAGCAAAAGAGGAAAGCGGAGCTATTTATGTGTTCAGCATAAACAGAACTAAATACGAGGTGAAGATAAAAGGAGGAGATTCGTTTTACGATTATGCCGTTCTGGAGTTTGTAACGCCTCCCGGACAGGAGATCACCGCATTAGCCTACACTACTACTGAACCGCGCGTTGGTCAAAGGGTATATGCTATTGGCAATCCTCTCGCAGAATATCCTTACACGGTAAGCGATGGAATTGTGAGTGCAAAAAACAGGGTGCGCGATGGCGTAACCGGTAAATATGGATTTATCCAATCCACAGCTACTATTATTTGGGGCAACAGCGGTGGCCCATTAGTGAACGAAGCTGGAGAAGTGATTGGAATGAATTCGCAAATCGCTTTCGGGCCGGAAGACAAAGGGAGCCTGTGGCAGCCACAGATAAATTTTGCGCTGGAAGCAAAAATATGTAGTCGTTTAACCAATGATATACTCACTAACAATGGAAGAATTCGCAGAGCTTTTCTCGGTATCGAGGTGTCGCAGAATTACGACTCTCAGTTAGATTACTATACCATGAAAAACGTATTAGCAAAGAGAGATCCGCTGCCGGTTATCTCTAACGTATTTCTCAACTCTCCTGCGGATAGAACATTAAACAGCAAAATAGGATATACCCTTTACAAAGTGAACGGAGAGGAAGTGCGAAATATGGAAGAAGTGCTGGGAGAGTTTGAAAATATTAAACCCAACAGCAGTGTCTCTTTAACTATTGGTAAGGAGGGAAGAACCGAAACCGTAGTGTTGACTTCCAGTACTCTTGCCCCCGACCAAATGGCTACACTTGCCAAAAGCATGATTGAAAGTGATCCGAGTTACAAAATAACTTCTACCTCCGGAGAAGTGGATATTTCTTTTAAGCAAGCCTATTCAAGTGCTTACGAGCAGCGCTACAATAACCGCTGGCAGGGAAACAACCAATACCGTGTAGTAGGGGTAGGCCTTGTAAGCGACAAAGGAAATGACGTATGGCGGGTAAACTCACTTGCCGACTTAGGGGTAGGCATCCGATTTTATGGGTTAGCCGGTTTCTATGATTTAGTAACGGTAGATAAGTTTAACCCGCAATCTAAACCTCAAAGCACTCGCATTTATGTATCGGGCGATCAAAATGTGCTGAAGCAAACCTTGTGGTATTAGAAATACGCTCCTATGCCAACGAATCTATTTTTCTATAGGACTTATTTTCTCCACCATTTTTTCTTTTCACGTGCCCACGGCTGATTAAAATTTATCCCTTATGAAAAACATTTGCTTTCTGCTCCTCCTTTTAATTCAATCTTTTATTGGAAACGCACAAGTATTCAACATCACCAACTACGGAGCCGTAGGAGATGGCAACACCCTGAACACAGTCGCCATACAAGCCGCCATTGACGCCTGTCACGCAGCCGGAGGAGGAATGGTAGAAGTGCCCACAGGAAATTTTGTTACCGGCACATTGTTCTTAAAGAGCAATGTAACATTTCATATTTCTCAGGGAGGAACAGTCACCGGCTCTACCAATATAGCGGACTATCCCGATGTGCATCCGCTCAAAAGAACTTACACCGATAACTATTCGCAGAAATCAGTTTTCTATGCCGAAGGCCAAAGCAACATTGCCGTCACCGGTGAAGGAACGTTTGACGGAAATGGAAAGTCAGTCGTGTTTCTTTTAAATCAAAACAACCGCCCGCTTGGCTTCCGCTTTATGTCTTGCACCAATGTTCGCTACGAAGGATTAAATCTCCGCCACTCTGCGTTTTGGATGATGCACAACTTCGATATTGACACCTTAGTCATAAAAAACCTGAACATTATCAACCAAGGTTTTGGAAACAACGATGGTGTTGATATTGACGGCTGCCGTCACGTGCTTGTAGATAGTTGTTTTGCCGATTGCAATGATGACCCTATGGTGATTAAAACGACTTCGCTCATTGGCAGCAGCGATATTGAAATTAAAAACTGCACCGTAGCCACCTATTCCAGAGCACTCAAAATAGGAACCGAAACCAACGGTCCCGTCAACAATGTTCACATACACGACTGCACCGTGCAGTTAAGCACCAATGGCCCATTCGGCTCTACCACTCCCGCAGGTTCCGGCATCAACCTCTCTATCGTAGATGGTGGAAGTATGGAAAACATATTGGTCGAAAACATTTCATTGAGCGGAATAAATACACCCATATTTATTCGCTTGGGCAACCGCGCCAGAAAATATACAGACACTGCCGCCACGCAGCCTGTAGGATTTGTCCGCAATATTGAAATCAGAAATATTTCTGCCACCGCTGCTTCTAACCTCAGCAGTTCCGTTACCGGTATTCCCAATTATCCCGCGCAGAATATATGGCTACATGATATAGATGTGAGTTATCCCGGAGGATGGTCGCAGGTAAGCAATGGATTCACTGTTCCCGAAAATGAAACAGGGAAACCCGATGCCGATATGTTTGGCGACACTCTTCCCGCAGCAGGGCTGTACCTGCGCCATTTAGATTCAGTTCGGTTAGAGCGGGTCTGCTTTCATCCGCAACAAGCGGATAGCCGCCCCACAATAGTAACAGATGATGTAGCGCACTTTGATTCCAGTAATGTATGCCCGCAAAGCGGTATCTCTCCCAATAAGTTTTGGGAAACCTTGCGCCTATTCCCCAATCCGGTGAGCGATATGCTGCACCTTGACCTCCCCACTGCCGGTGTATCTGCCGAAGCCGGTATTTATAACTCCGTGGGCCGCTTATTACTCACCACCGTTTTCAAAGGCAACACCGTTTTAGATGTTCAACAACTTGGGGGCGGACTCTACTTTCTGCGCATCGTGAGCGGTGAAAATACTGTGACGCGGTCATTTGTAAAACAATAGCCGTCAGTTCTGCAAACAAATTAAAACCTTCTACTACGCCATGTGAGTGGCTTGAAAAATCATTAACCGCATCGCAGCCCTCATGCGCAGATATGAAACCGGCACCAAAAAAATAAAAATTACTTGGCGCCTTGCTGCGGTCAGTTTGAGCATTTCACTCTCCCACGGGCGTTCG
>CAZQYO010000129.1:0-8048 GCA_964597415.1 uncultured Chitinophaga sp. | reverse complement strand
CGGCCAACAAACGATTTCAGTTAAATCTTTGCCGACAGATAGCGCGCTGTTATCACTTGAAAAAGGAGTACAAGGATTCGCAGCACTGGTTTGCTGAAGGCGAAAAGATATTCAAAGAACTACAGCTAAAAATTGACTATTACAATTTATTTGGCTACTGGAGCGCGATGCTCTACGATGCCGGCAACTATCGCGAGGCTTGCGATAAAATGAAATTAGCAGAGAAGCACCAGGAAGAAATGCACGTGTTTCATAAAAATGCTGCGGTGAACGATGCGATGTTGCGCTTTCAATTAGAAGAAGGGAAAAAAGAGCAGGATGCGCTCAAGAAAAAAACCATCGAAATAGAGGAGTATGCCCGTAAGCTGGAGGCCAGTAACTTTGAGTTAAAACAATTTACTCATGCGGCTTCGCACGATATGAAAGAGCCTTTGCGCATGATTTCAAACTACTCGCAGTTGTTGGAGAAAACCATGAATCAGCAACTGACACAGGAACAGCGCGAGTATCTTAAATATTTGGGAGATGGAGCCAAGCGATTAATGAATGTGCTGAACAATCTGATAGAGTGGAGCAATATCAACCCCTCTGTGATTACCGAAGAGGTGGACATCGCTTTATTGTTAGAAGAAGTGAAGCAGAGTCTGATATCAGAGAATGGAGATATGACTGCCATTATCCGCTATGTAAATATGCCAAAGGTGCAAACCGGCCTGATTGCTATGCGCCATATCTTCACGCACCTGATTGATAATGGCGTAAAATATAACCTCAATGAATTGCCTGAAATTGAAATCAACTGCTCTGAGCAAAGCCGGCACTATTTGTTTAGTGTGGATGATAACGGCATAGGCATTCCGGAGGAGTACCGACAAAAGGTATTCATTATTTTTCAACGATTACATGCCCGCGATGAATACGGAGGGGCAGGTATCGGCCTTACCGTTTGCAAAAAAATCATTGATAATCTCAATGGTAAAATTTGGATTGAGCCTTCGCTGCTCGGGGGCACTAAAGTGTGCTTTACCATTCCCAAGTAATAGTTCCCTTTCTTCATTTTCTTCTTTTACATTTGCCACAACTTTCTGGGGGCGTTTTTAAATTTTTGATTTCGGACACCGAAATACAGATTTAAAATCTGAGAAGAACCCTTCGAACCTGAACACGGTAATTCGTGCGAATGGGATAGAAAGAATCCCGAAATATCGGGGCTTTCTCGCTCGAAATTTTCTCTACTCTTAGAAAGAATAATTCTTTCACCGGTTTAAAAGCTGCTATGAAAAAGACATTATTCTTTCTGTTTATCGCCAACACGGCATTGGCGCAAACAGACACCATCGGCCATAGTGCCGATTCTCTAAAAATTATTTTTAAGGATGAAGTAATGGTGAGTGCTACGCGGGCAAAGGAAAACTCCCCCACTACTTTTCAATTCATCAGCAAGAAAGAACTCAATCAAAATAATTTGGGGCAGGATTTGCCTTTTCTGCTCGACAATACCCCTTCGGCAGTGACCACTTCCGATGCGGGAGCGGGAGTGGGCTATACCGGTATTCGCATTCGCGGCAGCGACAATACCCGCGTGAACGTAACGCTGAACGGGATTCCGGTGAACGATGCCGAAAGCCAGGGAACCTTTTGGGTAGATCTGCCCGATGTAGTATCCTCGGCACAGAGCATTCAGATACAACGAGGCATAGGAGGCTCTACCAACGGAGGCAGCGCTTTTGGCGCCACCTTGAGCGTGCAAACGCAAACCGCTTCTCCCCGGCCTTTTGTTGAAGCAGGAGTTTCGGCAGGGTCCTTTCATACGTTTAGAGGCAATTTGAAAGTCGGTAGCGGCCTTATCAAACAGCACTATTTTATTGAAGGCTCCGTCTCGTGGATCGAGTCCGATGGGTATATTGACCGGGCATCGTCCAATCTCAAATCGTGGTTTTGCCAAACCGGCTATCAAGATGATAAAACCCTGGTGAAGTTGTTGTATTTCGGGGGAGCCGAAAAAACCTATCAGGCTTGGTTTGGCGTATCGCAAGATTCGTTGCACAGTAACCGCACTTATAATGAAGCGGGCACTGATTACGGCACCCATTTTCCGCCCTACAAAAATCAAACGGATAATTATATGCAACACTATCTGCAACTATTACTGGCGCGGCAGTTGCCGGCTCATCTTTATCTCAATGTCGGATGGTTTGCAACGCTGGGTAAAGGGTATTATGAAGAGTATAAGACCGCAGCCGATATACAGAGCTATTTTGAAACACTGCCGAGCACTTATACCGATTTGGTCCGCCAACTTTGGCTCAATAATATTTTTTACGGAGGCACTTTTGCGCTCAACTACAATCACAAAAACATATCGGCCACGCTGGGCGGATTACTCGCGCAGTACCGCGGAAAACAATATGGCAAAGTGATATGGGCGCAGGAGGTGCAGGTAGATAAAGACAAGCATTACTATGACGGGCACTCCACAAAAAATGATTTTAACGGCTATGTCAAGTTCAACTACGAGTGGTTTCATCACCTGAACTTGTATGCCGATGTGCAATACCGCTATGTAGGCTATAACACGAAGGGAGTAGATGATTCACAAACGCCTTATGAGGTGTCTAAAACCTGGCATTTTGTAAATCCTAAAGTGGGGATGCTGTACCAAATTAATCCGCTCCATCAATTATACGCTTCTTATGCACTGGGTCACCGCGAACCCAACCGCGATGATGTGTTAGCCGCTTTGCAAGCGGGGCGCGAAGTGAAAGCCGAAATGATGCACGATGTAGAAGTCGGGTATAAACTGCATCGGAGCGATTTCCCATTCGGCATTAATTACTACCTGATGTATTATAAAGACCAATTGGTGCTTACCGGGCGTTTGACAAATGTGGGCAGCCCAATAAAAGAAAATGTGCCCGTGAGTTACCGAACCGGAGTGGAATTGACCGGCTCGTTTCACTTTACCCGAAAGAGTAACAAAGCCGCCCGTTGGGTGCCCGGGAACCTGTTTTCCGTAAACTACTCCTTTGCCTACTCTCTCAACAAAATCAAAGATTTTGACGAATACATTTATACCTACGATGAAAACTATGTGCCCATGGACTCACTCACCCTTCTCACGCATCATCACCAAACGGATATTTCTTTTTCTCCCTCTTTTATCGCTTCATTAGAGTTGGTGCTTCGCCCGCTCACAGGGCTTTCTGTCAGCTTAACTACTAAGGCCGTGAGTAAACAGTATTTGGACAATACGCAGAAAGATAGCCGCCAACTAAAACCCTTCACTTATTCTACCATCAACATTACCTATAAGGTGCCCTTGAAGCAGGAAGGAAAGGAGATAACTCTAAAGCTGTTGCTCAACAATGTGCTCAACCGTTTGTATGAAAGCAATGGCTACACTTGGACGGAACGCTATGCGTATGATGATGGCAGCGGCCACTTGCAAACGGACGGCCCTTACACCTACAACTACTACTATCCTCAGGCGGGCTTCAACTTTCTGGCCGGTGTGAATGTGAGATTTTAAAAGTAAAAGAGAAGCCCAAGTGAAAAATGTAAGAAACCTGACCGTTGGGAAATTCGAGAAATCATAAAAACATTTTCTGCTCAGAGGTAGGCTCTGTCCTTTGTCGGGGAAGAAGAAAAAGCAGACTTTACACCTATCCGGCACGCCATGCGCTTTTGCCTTACACCTTAATATAATAGATTTCACCAGCCTAACCCCACCGGATGTGCAGGGGCGTGTTTAGTAAAGCAAACGTTTTAAATAGATGGCGCCTTACTGCGCCCATCTTGGGCATATCGCTCTCCCACGGGCGGTCGTGCTGTGGCGCTTATTTCCCCAAGGCCTTCACTCTAAGTTCCCTTTTTAATTCTCCATTCGTTATTCAAAATTCAATATCCGATATTCCCAACTGGCGCATAGTAACCCGGCTTGATCAATGACCGTAATGTTGTTAATCGTTCCATTCTCCATTCTTTTCCATCCGCAATTAGCAATGCAAGCTTGCCGGTGAAAATACTCCCTAACGACTGCGCAGAAACACCTACACTGCCTAACCTTAGTAGAACAAAGTACGCTCCGCATCAACCCTATCAACCGTATAAAAAATCAATACAGAGGTTCCTCCTATATTTCCATAAGGTCTATCAGCTTGGGCTGTAAATAGTCAAACCCGTTCTACTAAGGTTTGTGCCCTGGGGTTGTTGCCACAGCCGGATATCTCTTTACTGTTCTCAATGCTCTTCATCATTCATACCATCCAAAATTCACCATCCAATTTAATTCGCCATTCGACATTCTTCTAATTAGGCACCAGCGGATGCTCACAGCGGTTGCGAAGTTCTTCCAACAGCTTCGGCACGAATAAAATGCCTTCGGGAGTTCTCAAGATGCCATTTAGAAAAGCAAGCTCTTGAGGAGCATTGCCAGGCTTACACTCTTCCTAATAGGGAACTACTAATAAAGGGCGGTATTACTGCACTCTGCGGTGACCTACCCAAACAAAACGTTTGTTGAGGTATTCGGGATTGGTAAAGGAAGCATTGCCTGCGGGGTTTCCGCCCGTTACGTGAAAATCGCTGAACCCTGCATGTTGGTTTACCCAAATCATGCCGGTGAGGTTGAGCGAAACGGGAGCAAATACACTTTCCAGTTCATCAACTATTTGATTGGCGGTTTCTTCGTCAGTAGTGTAGGCGCTGAAGGTGATAGCGCCATGCTTTTCGGCCATCTGGCGGGCTATTTCTATAGATTGTGCGGTGTCCTTAGTTTTTACAATAAGAAGAATAGGGCCAAAGAGTTCATTTTCATATACCCCTACATCGCGGGCATCTACTTCGAGCACAATAGGAGAGCAAGTTCTGGCCTCCGGAAATTCAGGATTGGCTACCGCTTTAGGCTCCAACAGCACGGTAAGGTCCACCTCCTTCATACTGTTTACCCGCTTTAAAGTCGCTTCGCTTTGAATAGCGCCCAAAGTGCCGGGTCCCATTTGCGCATGTCCGGCTATTCCGGCAATCGCATCTACTAATGCTTTCTTCACTTCTTCGTAAGAAATCACGGTATCTCCTTGTTTTATTCCACCGGCAGGAATAAAGAAGTTTTGCGGAGCCGTGCACATTTGACCACTGTAAAGCGATACGGCAAAAGCCAGGTTTTGAACCACGGGCTTTAGGTCATTTACCGAATCAATAATCACGGAATTTACCCCCGCTTTTTCGGTAAAAGTAACTTTGCCGGGCAAGCTTTCCACGTAATTGCCAAAGGCAGAGCCACCGGTGTAATCAATCAATTTTACTAAAGGATGTTCGGCCAATGCTTTGGTGATAAGCTGAGTGCTGCTGTCCACTGCTAACTGGCACACGTTGGGGTCAAACCCTTTAGCTTTTAAAGCGGCCTGAATTTCGGCCACCACAATAGCTATCGGGTAAACTGATTTGGGATGCGGCTTTACTATAGCGGTGTTGCCGGTGATTAAAGAAGCAAACAAACCGGGCACTGAATTCCAAGTGGGAAAAGTAGAGCAACCGATCACTAAGCCAATACCCTTGGGAATGGCTTTGAATTGTTTTTGTAACACTACGGTTACTTTGCCCATAGGTTTTTCCCAAGTAACGGCAGAGGGGAAACGATTTATTTCTTCGTACCCCAAGGCGATGGTTTCTAAAGCGCGGTCGCTGGCATGAGGGCCACTCGCCTGAAAACTCATCACAAAACTTTGTCCGGTGGTATGTTGTGTGGCATAAGCCATTTCAAAGAAACGGTTCTTCACCCGTTCCAAGGCATCTACTAAAACTTCGGCCCGGTCATCGGCACTTACCTGTTTCCACTCTCCAAAAGCACGACCCGCACGCACTATCAGCGTGTCCACTTCAAAGGCAGGATAGGTAATGCCCAGTGGCTTTCCGGTGTAGGGCGACACTTCTTCTCCTATCCATGCCAAAGGATTTTGTTGTAAAAGTCCGTTGAAGGTATTGCCCAACTGCCGGTTGTAGGCTTCTAATCCTTTGCCGGGGGCTTCGTCCCCATAGGCTTTGGGATGCTCAGGATATTGAGTGTAAAAACTTCGTTCGTGGATGGCTTTGATAGCCTTTTCTATAATGTCTTTATAAGCTGCGCTGAGTGCCATAGAATATCTTTTTATGAAGTTAGAATGAGGCTCGAAGATAGAAAAACGGAGACAATGAAAAATGGCAGGGAGCAGAAGGGAAGTGAACCGCTATTCCCGTTGTGTTTTAAACAGTAACAAGTTGTCCCCATCGCCCGCCAAGGTAAGGGTGTTGCCCACTACTTTATAGGTCTTCATCCGGTCAAACATATTGGATAGAATGCCTTCGAGTATATTTCCTTTGCAGGCCATTCTGGTAAATGCGATAGCAGTTATCGAAACGTTATTCCCTTCGGTGTGCAACACACCGCGAAAATGATTGCAAACCCCTTTTCCGCTCACAGATTGATCACTTAAATTCACTTGCATGAAAATCGTGGTGGGATCCAAGAGCCGAATAAAGTTGCTGTCATCGTGCAGCAGATACAAAAACCACTTCTTTTTATCCATCCGCTCTGCGGGATTATAATCGGTCTTTTTCTTCTTTAACGTCTTTTTCAGCACAAAGCCTTTGTCGGATGAGCCGGTGACCAATAGCGTGTAATTAAATCCTTCTTCGTACACAAAGCCTTCAATCTTTCCGGAGAAATTCTGCCATTCTTCTTTCGGTTTATTTTTCACCAGCATACAGTCGCTTATCGTTTTATCACCACATTCAATAAAACGGTCGGCTATATATAATTTCTGGGTGTTACCGGCTTTTGCAGGAACGGAAAAAAGCAAAAAGCCCAAAAGAAAGGAATAGAGAAGCGGATGTTTCATGGAAGTAAATTAAGCGATTTCGGGAATATCAATTTGGTTGCGAAGCAGGTCGTCCATGTTTTCGCGCTGGCGGATGAGGTAGTCTTTGCCTTTTAGCACCATGACTTCGGCAGGTCTGAAACGGCTGTTATAGTTAGAAGCCATGCTGTAGCCGTAAGCTCCGGCATTATGAAAAGCGAGAAGATCTCCTTCGCGCACTTCGGCTAATTTGCGATCCCATCCAAAGGTGTCGGTTTCGCAGATATAACCCACTACCGTATATATCCGCTGCGTGCCGTTTGGATTTGACACGTTGGTGATGTGGTGGTACGAATTATAAAACATGGGGCGGATGAGGTGGTTCATGCCGGAGTCTATTCCTATAAAAACGGTGGCAGTGGTTTGCTTTATCACATTTACTTTGGCCAAAAAGGTTCCGCTTTGACTCACCAAAAACTTTCCCGGCTCAAACCACAACTCCAATTCGCGACCATAGCTTTTGCAGAACTCACTGAATTTTTTACTCAGCTTTTGCCCCACTTCTTTAATGTCGGTGTAGTAGTCATCTGCTTTATAGGGTACTTTAAATCCACTTCCGAAATCAATAAACTCCAGTGCGGGAAAATGCTGTGTGGTTTCAAAAAGGATGTCGGCAGCACGCATAAATACATCCACATCCAGAATATCAGAGCCGGTGTGCATGTGCAATCCGTTCACGTGAATCTTTTCACTTTTAATTACCCGCTCCACATGGCGCATCTGGTAAATAGAGATGCCGAACTTAGAATCAATATGCCCGACCGAAATATTGCTATTGCCCCCCGCCATGATGTGCGGATTAATACGGATGCACACCGGAACACTGGAGCCGTACTTGTGACCAAACTGCTCTAAGGTAGAGAGGTTGTCAATGTTTATTTGCACCCCTTCTTTCACTGCCAAATCAATTTCCTCCATCGAAACACAGTTGGGCGTGTAAATAATATCCTTGGGGTCGAAACCCGCTTTTAGACCCAACCATACTTCCTGTATAGAAACCGTATCAAGTCCCGAACCGATATTCTTAAAGAAGCGCATCACGTTGATATTGTTCAGCGCCTTGCAGGCAAACTTGATTTTGAGATTTGTGCCGGCAAAGGAATTTTTCAACAGATTATACTGGCGTTCCATAGTGTCGGTGTCGTACACATATAA
>CAZQYO010000128.1:3243-8073 GCA_964597415.1 uncultured Chitinophaga sp. | reverse complement strand
TTTTATATGTTGAAATTCATGAAGGGAAAGGGGAGGAAGTCACTCAGCTATTCCACCAAGCGGGATTCAATAAAATAGAATTGCGAAAGGATATCAACGGCAAAGACCGCCTGGTAAAAGCTCGTAAGTAAGCAAAGCACAATTTCTATATCCCTCCACTTATTTCGAGGTCATGTCCTTTGTGCCGACAGCGGCCGATGATGTTTGCTCCGGTACTGCGGTGCTTTCGCAAACAGCTTTCAGTTTTTGTAATCCCTCTTTTTGCTGTTTACCTACTGTCTCATCTAACGAAAGACCAAACAATCGGCCAAAGGGATAACTCAATTTTCCTTCAGAAGTCCACACCACCCGTGTTTTGCCGCCCACATTTTCAAATTGCCATTTATCTTTTGCAGAAGATTTGAACGGTTTGATGAATTGAAGGTCGCCTTCTACCAATTCATTAGTGACCACACTGGCTATTTCTAAACTGCCTTGCCCCACCTTGTTACCCTCCCAACTCATTTTGTGGCCAATAGTTCCGGGGATTCCTTCTATGTGATATTTCGCCTCTGCATCTTGATTACTCCACGGGTTCCATGCGTTCCATTTATGGTAATCACTCACTTGGCCGTAAACCAGATCTACCGGCTTGTCTATCTCTATGCTTTGGTGTAGCGAATACTTATCAGGAAGAAAATAAATGCCGATGAATGCAATGCCCAAAATGACTCCCAGCGCTGTTAAAATGTTCATCAATATTTTCATAGCCGTTTTGCGTTTGTTTCAGAATGTGTTCTAAATATACTCATTAACAGCTAATGAGAAGTTTTTTTTTACCCCATTGAAGTGGTGTTGAGAGATGACAGTGCAGCGCCAAGATGCAATAGAGAGAACTTCTGAATTAACTCACTCACCTATAAAATTTACCTTGCGGAAGCTCATTTTTGCAAGAGATGGAACTCTTCTTACGCCCGTCAGATTGATTCTTACTTGCGTCAGATTCATTCTTACGCCCGTCAGATTGATTCTTACTTGCGTCAGATTCATTCTTGCATCCGTAAGAATGGTTTTCTACGAGTGCCAACTTCATTCTTACGCCCGTCAAAATGATTCTTACGCCCGTCAGATTCATTCTTACGCCCGTCAGAATACTTCTAACTTGCGTAAGAATGGTTCTTACAGGCAGTAAATAGCTTTGAAACTGAGTTTTTAGTGTTAAAGTCTAAGATTCTAAAAGTTTCTTCGTAGTCATAATACTTATGCCGCTTATCGCAGCGAATACATCGAACCATTTCACGAATGACATCCACTGCCGGCCGCTGCGCTGCACACTTTGCCGTGAAATAGCGGTTGGCGGGTCTTTACTGAGAATCATTTAATGCTAAATTCGTACATGACCATTGAAGAAGGAAAATCACTAAAAAACTACAACACTTTCGGCATAGAGGCTTTCGCCAAATATTTTGTTGAAATCACTTCAACAGAAGAGTTTCTGCAACTTCAATCAGAAAAAATCTATGCAGAGCACGACAAGTTTATTCTTGGAGGGGGCAGTAATGTGCTGCTGACCAAAAACATTAATGGCTTGGTGATTAAAAATGGAATTCCGGGGATAGAAGTAGGAGATTATTCCTCAGAACATGCCGTAGTAAAAGCCGGTGCCGGAGTGGTTTGGCATGAATTAGTGTTGTGGGCAATCGGGCGAAATTTGGGAGGAATAGAAAATCTTTCGCTCATTCCCGGCCTTGTGGGAGCCGGTCCCATACAGAACATTGGTGCTTACGGGGTAGAAATAAAAGACAGTTTTGAGCAACTCGAAGCCATTCACTTGCAGACCGGAGAGTTGATAGTATTTAAGGCTGCCGACTGTGAATTTGGCTATCGCGATAGTGTGTTCAAAAATAAATTCAAAAACAATTTTCTTATCACTGCTGTTTCGCTTCGACTACTTAAAACAGATGCGCCCGGAGTTCACTATCGTTTCAAAACAGAGTATGGCGACATCAAAGCCATCTTGGCGGAACGGAATATTTTTGACTTGTCGGTAAAAGCGGTAAGCGATGCTGTTATTCAAATCCGATCTTCTAAACTTCCCGACCCCAAAGTAATAGGTAATGCCGGAAGTTTTTTTAAAAACCCTATTGTGAATACAGAGAAGTTTGAATCTTTAGCAGCTATCTATCCGGATATGCCATCATATCGGCAAGCAGATGGAAATTTTAAAATTCCGGCAGGCTGGCTGATAGAACAATGTGGATGGAAAGGAAAAATAGTAGGGAATACCGGCTCCCATTCCAAGCAGGCTTTGGTATTAGTAAACTACGGCAACGCAACGGGGAAAGAAATTTGGGAACTGGCCTCTCAAATTCAACAATCGGTGAGGGAAAAATTTGGGATAGAAATATTGACAGAAGTAAACATTGTGTAAAGAACTTTTTACTTTTTGCTAAACCTCCAACCGATAGTCACCATGGCCCGATTGCTGGTGTGGTTACTTTGAACAGGATCCAGTGCCATCAAAGTAGTTTCATCTTTACTCATGCTGTGCACAAACGCAAAGTCGGCATAAAAACGCTTTCCTCTGTATCCTACCCCGGCAGTAATATTATGCGTGCTTTGATCATATCCTTTTACGGCATAGCTTTTCTTAAACGGACTGGAAGAGAAACTGTAGCCTGCCCTAATGCGGAACCACTTCACCGCTCCCTCTACCCCGGCTCGTACGATATGCACATAGCCGTAATGGCCTTTGATAAACGAATTTTCATCCTCCGAAACACTGGCGTATTCCTTGCCGAAATCATAGCGCGAAGCTCCGTTATTCTGAAACTCATAGTCTATTGAAATAAAGGCGTATTGCTTTATAAAGAATCCGGCACTTACAACCCCTTTCATCGGGCTGCGGAATTTATATTTCAGCGGGTCATATTTCACCCCTATCCCTAAGCTGGCAGTGTCGTAATCAGCCGTTGCATCCACTTCGTAGGTATCGTGGATGGTGAAAAATGAAGGCATTTGATACGCCAAGCCTACTCTTACCCACGAAGCCGGACGATAAATTAATCCAATCGTAGTATTAATGCCAAAGCCCTTTGCCGTCAGGTAATCGTAAATGGAATAGCTGTTGAAAGTATCAGACGCAACAGTATTGGCTTCTGTAAAAGACGAGGTGTAAGAATAATTAATGAGAGGAACTCCTATCCCCAAACCTAAATACACTTTGTCATTCACGTTTATGCCAAAGCCGAGGTCTATCTGATCCTTTGAACCTTTGGTTTCAATCAAGCCATTTTGAGAAGCCGGTAAGGGAACCGGACTGTAATAGCGCCCATCGCTGGTGTCGCGGTAAATTATGTTTACTTCTTTCATCAGTACTAATTCAGGAGAGTAGTTGTTGAAATCAATAGGGTACATGGTGTTGTTCAAGTAAGCGGCATAACTACCCGCATTGGAGTAAGCAGAATTGGTTCCCGAAAATTGAATCTTGCGTGAATAAAAATTTTGCCGCTGATAGTTTACGGCAATGGTAAATGATTTCACCCTTTGTGGGTTAAAACTTATTTCATCCGGCTTGCTCTCCTTTTGCAACATTTTAGTGAAAGCCAGCCCGGCCTGACCAAAATATAGATTTGCCGTAGAAGCATTGGTTACGCCACCTAAGTAGGAGCCTTTATTATAGCCCACCAGTAAACCCGGACTGGCAGAGAAATCGGTAGAGCGATACAAACCCAGCCCTGCGGGATTAATATTCAGGCAACCCAAATCGGCACCTATTGCCCCAAAGGCTCCGCCCACTCCTATGCTTCTTGCTGTGCCGGCTATTTTGTTTTGCGAATACAATAAGGCTTCGTTATCATAACTCTGCCCTAAAGCAAAAAAGAACATGAAAAATAGTAAGATGGATATTCCGGTTCTCATATTGTAAAAGCAACGGAATCGGGAGATGCTTTCCCGATTCCGTCTTTTTTATTTAAAATTTTATCAGCCTCCTTTTTTAAAACTACCGCCCCTTGGCGAAGGGCTAAAGTTGCGCTCCATTTGTCGGGGAGAAGGATTAATATTTCTTTCCTGTCTCGGTTGTGGATTATACTCTTGTCTCTGTGGCGGATTGTAATTCTGTCTCGGCTCAGGAGTAAATTGTCTCTGCTGCTCATACTGTTTCGGTTGCGGATTAAACTGCCGCGGCTGCTCGTACTGTTTTGGCTGCTCATACTGCTTGGGCTGCACCTGTTGTTTCGGTTGAGGGTTATACTGCTTAGGCTGCTCATACTGCTTGGGCTGCACCTGTTGTTTTGGCTGCGGATTAAATTGCTTAGGAGCCTCAAAGTTTTTATTCGGAAGGGTGTTTTTTTCTGTTTCGTTAGGTTGTGGCTTAACGTTTGATTTTGGAGTAACCTGATTATTGTTCCACTTATTTACCTCATTGGTTTTGCCCGAACCCTTAGTTGGCTCATCGTACTTTTGCCACTCTCCATTTTCCCGGTTGGGCTTTAACTCAATATCGGTTTTGGTATTCTTCAACTTTTCTTCCGATTTGTTTTCGAATGACTTCTCCGGCTTGTTATCGGTGTTGCCATTGTATTTGGGTTCAAATGGTTTGGTAATTCCCTCTTTAGGGATTTCCATATCAATAGGTTCTTTTTTACCTCCAGAATTATCGTTTCCATTATTTCCTGTATTCACAACCGGAGTATTCTGTACCGGTTCATTTCTATGCCGGGGGCCGTGATAGTAGTAACCGTTCCAACTGTTGTAGTAATTATTTCCTCCGTAATAGCCATCATAATAGCCGTTATAGTAACCATTATAGTAGCCATTATTATAACCATTATAGTAGCCGCCATAATA
>CAZQYO010000128.1:0-3233 GCA_964597415.1 uncultured Chitinophaga sp. | reverse complement strand
TCCTCCACCATAATAGCCGCCATAGTTGGAACAATATCCGCCACCATACCACGGGTTACTCCACGAATTGTAATAACTACACGAATTCCATCCCCAGTTCCAACTCCAGTAGGGGTCATAAGAAATTATCGGACGATATGGTCTTCTGTTCCAGCCCCACCACGGGTCGCTGTACCAGGGAGATGAAGAGACGTAAATCACCGTGTTCCAGTTATTCCAACCCCAATAGTAAGATGGGGTGTAGCAATAGCTGTAGTAACTTACTCCGCTGTAACCTCCGTAATATCTTCTCAAGCGGGTAGTATAGCTATAATCATCCCAGTCATCATCTCCGTAATAATTATTGGTGATGTAGGTATTGCCGCTACCATCAGTGTAAGAGTTGGAATTGTCTATAGAGTCATATTTATCGGCAGGGTTACCGTATCCGTCAGTGTGATCCGTTTCAGCAGGGGAGGTGTAGTTGTTCTCGTTATCCGGTGTATTCTGGAGAGTATTATTTGCAGGGGGATTGCTTTGCTGATACCCGTTGTCTTTATTGGGGTCGTAATACACATCGTCTGACTGAGCAAACGAACTTCGCGGCACCAAAAACATTATACATCCTGCTATAAAAAATATCATTGAAGCGCGTTTCATAATTCTCCGTTTTTTGATTAAGACAAATTTAACCTTAAAGAGTTTAACCTCATTGATTTTAATATTTTTGAGCCTCTTTATTCAGTAGTAAGTAAATACCGTACCACAATTTGTTATGGCAAAAGAAATAGCTTCAAGGGTTAACGATTATTCACAGTGGTATAACGACCTCGTCATAAAAGGCGGACTGGCCGATTATTCAAGTGTTAGAGGTTGCATGGTCATTAAGCCTTATGGCTATGCTATTTGGGAAAAAATGCAGGCCGCCCTCGATAAAATGTTTAAAGAAACGGGTCACGTAAATGCATACTTCCCTTTGTTTATTCCCAAAAGTTTTTTGAGTAAAGAAGCGGCTCACGTAGAAGGTTTTGCCAAAGAGTGTGCCGTAGTGACACATTACCGGTTAAAAAATGATCCAAACGGAAAAGGATTAATAGTGGATCCGGAAGCAAAATTGGAGGAGGAACTGATTGTGCGCCCTACCTCCGAAACCATCATCTGGAACAGTTATAAAAGCTGGATTCAGTCCTATCGCGACCTGCCTTTACTAATCAATCAATGGGCTAATGTGGTTCGTTGGGAAATGCGAACAAGATTGTTTTTACGCACCGCAGAGTTTCTGTGGCAAGAAGGTCATACCGCTCACGCCACCGCAAAAGAAGCCATAGAAGAAACCGAAAGAATGTTGGGCGTGTACACTGATTTTGCAGAACAATGGATGGCACTGCCGGTGATACAGGGTAAAAAAACAGCCAATGAACGCTTTGCAGGTGCCGAAGATACCTATTGCATAGAAGCTCTCATGCAAGATGGGCAGGCCTTGCAAGCGGGCACCTCTCACTTTTTGGGACAAAATTTCGCAAGAGCATTTGACGTGCAGTTTCTCAATAAAGAAGGCAAACAAGAGTTGGTATGGGCTACTTCTTGGGGAGTTTCTACGCGCCTTATTGGTGCGCTCATTATGGCTCACAGTGATGACGATGGCTTGGTGCTTCCTCCCAAATTGGCTCCTTTGCAAGTAGTCATTGTTCCCATCTCGAAAGGAGAGGAGGATATGAAAAAGATTTATGAAAAGTGCGAGCCGCTGTTGAAAGAACTAAAAGCAAAAGGAATATCGGTGAAGTTTGATGATGACGATACCAAACGCCCCGGCTTTAAATTTGCCGAATATGAACTAAAGGGAGTTCCCGTTCGCTTGGCAATGGGAATGCGCGATTACGAAAATGGAACCATAGAAGTAGCACGTAGAGATACGAAAGAGAAATCCACTCAGTCCTTTGAACAGATTGGAAGTTATATTGAAAATCTACTCTCCGAAATTCAGGAGAACATCTATAATCGCGCAAAATCTTTTCGCTCTGCTAACACGCATCAGGTGAATACTTGGGACGAGTTTAAAGAGGTGATCGAAAACAAAGGCGGTTTTGTCAGTGCGCATTGGGATGGCACATCTGAAACGGAAGAGAAAATTAAAGAACTGACCAAAGCCACCATTCGCTGCGTTCCGCTAAATAACCCTGCTGAAGAGGGCAAATGTGTGCTCTCCGGCAAGCCCTCAAAAGAGCGGGTGCTATTTGCCCGCGCTTATTGATTCCTTAAAACTATAAATCTACTATCTATGTTTCGCAATGTGCTAACACCGCGGGCAGAAATATTTTCTTTTGGTAATAGAGCCTTCTTTGGTGGAAGCTAAATTCTTCTTCCGATAGTTTAAAAATGCAAAAGTATAGTAGTACTTTCCCATCCATGTATAGTGCAACCTGTTCAATAAATTAAACCATTCAGCAAATTCTATATCTTATGGTGGTGGTTTCATAAGGTTATCGGCATGAAAAAATATAGGTATGAAAAGTTTTTTACCCCTTCTCTTTGCTGTAGTTGTTAGTTGCTTTAAAGCTATCGGACAAGAACTGCCGGGTTTTGGTCTAACTTATTTTAATTACATAGATCCCATGAATAATCCCGGGGATGATTTGTTACAACAAACTTCATGGAAAATGATAAATATTGATTCGTTGAATGCTCCGTTAATACGGCAAATGCAAAATCGCGATTTGACGTGGAGATACATGGAGCAGCCAAAAGATTCCTTTCATTTTTTGAATGCGGATAGTTTGATTTTGGTGAATCCTACCTCACAATTTATCGGGAGCTTATTTTATGAAAGTGGGACGAAAGACACCTTATATCTTTCGCCTTGGAAGAGCAATTCCTCGATAGACAGGCAACATTATGTTTCGCGTGTAGTGAGTCATTACGGTAATGCCGTTGACTTTTGGGAAATAGGAAATGAAAATTCGCATAGCTGGAAAGCAGGGATATTATCTCCTGCTCAATATGCGGATGTTTTAATGGAGAGTGCTTCTACCATCTATACTTCTGATTCGAATTCAAAAATTATCCTCTCAGGACTGGCCACCCCGGAAGATGAATGGAATTTGAACGATAGTAATATTATTTGGTTGGATAGTGTGTTATCTGCTATGGGTAGTAACCCGGGACAGTATTTTGATATAGTGGATTGCCATTTATATACAGACTGGTTCAGAATCCCTCCATTCGTTAAGAAAATACGAGCTATTTTAAATCAGCAT
>CAZQYO010000127.1:0-8092 GCA_964597415.1 uncultured Chitinophaga sp. | reverse complement strand
TCGCCGAAAGGTACAGGGTGCCGCCACTTATCCTGCACCCCGAAGCACAACAACTTTTAACGGAATACAGATGGCCGGGTAATGTCAGGCAACTGAAAAATATTGCAGAACAAATGTCAATTCTTGAAAAGGACAGAACGGTTCACAGGGAAACACTCCTGAATTATCTCCCTCCCGATCCGCTTACACGACTGCCTGCCGTTCTTCGTGACGAACATCAGGGGGGATCAGAAATCTCTGAACGTGAGTTGTTGTATAAGGTGTTGTTTGATATGAAGAAGGACATGAACGATATGAAAGCCCTTATTCACGGGATCATACAGGGTGACGGGCACAATGAAGAATGGCAGGAACAGCATTCACACCTGATCAACAAACTTCATGAAGATCCGGGTCATTTCATTACCACCTCCGACCCTAATGTCCGTATCCATCCACCGGTTAAGCCCCAGCCGGCTGCTTCCAGTCCGATACAGGAACACGAAGTGGTGGAGGAAGTACTCAGCCTGGTGGACAAGGAAAAGGAGTATATCCGGAAAGCCCTTCTGAAACACAAAGGAAAAAGAAAACTGGCAGCAAGAGAACTTGGCATTTCTGAACGGACTCTTTACAGGAAAATGAACGAATACGGAATCCATTGATTTCATATCCGGTAACGCGGACTCTATGTTTGCAACAATGAAACTGAAACCAGGTATCCCTTTTACCCTGATTGCGGGCATACTTTTTACAGGAATTTTATCCGGATGCAAGGTGAATTACTCCATGACCGGCGCTTCCCTTTCACCGGATGTGAAAACCCTTACTGTAAAGTATTTCCCAAAAACGGCAGCTCTCGGCCCTTCCACACTCTCACAGACTTTCACAGAAGCGTTGAAAGATAAATTTCTTTCACAAACCAGTCTGATGTTGTCAGACCAGAATCCCGACCTGACCCTGGAAGGAACCATCACCGGATATACCGTTTCCCCTCAGGCCATTCAGGCAAATGAACAGGCAGCCCAAAACCGGCTCACCATAACCGTAAGTGTAAAATTTACCAATATAAAAGACGGAAAGCAGAGTTTTGAAACAAGTTTTTCCCGGTTTGCAGATTTTGAAAGTTCTCAGAATATTGCAACGCTTGAAGATCAACTGATCCGGGAAATTGATGATCAACTGGTGGAGGATATTTTCAATAAAGCAGTAATTAACTGGTAATGGATTACAGGGAATTCCGATTATTACTGGACAGGCAGGGGCTTGCGGAAAAAAGTGCTGCTGCTTCTCTGGTGGAAGTGCTCCATGCATTTCCATATTTCCAGACTGCCCATCTTCTTCTTGCAAATGAACATAGTAATGAAGCGCATTATCTAAAGCATCAGATACAGTTTGAGCGGGTCTTATTTTCTGCTCCGAGATATTTTTTGAAGCTCTGTAGATGCAATCGCAGGAGTGGCGATGAGGACTTTCGAGCAAGAAAGATTTTACTTTGATAGTAAGTTCGTCATCACTTTCACCATCGCATTGCCAAATCTGTTGTCCTTGACGAGAATGCAAATGCCAGCCTGATTTGAATTGATTATTTGCCATAAATGCTAAGTTGTAAAAGTAATAATGCCAAATGCTTTTATACAACTTCTATAAATTAACATTGCTATTCCTAAACGCAACTTACTGATTTTCATTGGTATAATAACCTAAGACTAAACTATCCACATCTTTTGTGTAAAATTCGCTGTTTGATTTGCGTATTTTACGTTTTTTTACAGCGAAAATTATGCAAGATGCTATTAGACTTATTAACCACTACAGTTAAACCCTCTGAATTGAGTTCGGTTTTAAAAATAAAACTAACTCAACTACAAACAGAGAAATACAAGCAACCCTTAAATAAGTTAGCTCAACATCTCAGCGATCGGGAATTCTGCTGTGCAGCATTGGTTAAAGTATCCAGATCTTTTTCAGTCGTTATTCAACAATTGCCGAGTGAATTGCAAGAAGCGGTATGTGTGTTTTATCTTATCCTGCGCGGGCTTGACAGCGTGGAAGACGATATGAACCTTTCGCTCGAAACGAGGTTGAACCTTCTGCGCAATTTTCACAAACTATCTCTACAGCCGGGATGGAATCTAACTCAAGCCGGTGATGCAATCGAATACCAACAGTTATTGGAGAATTTTCAGAAGGTGGTGGCAGTATATCTGCGATTAAAATCCTCTTACCGAATGGTGATTGAAAATATTACTAAACAAATGGGGCACGGTATGGCAGACTTCGCTGAAAAGAAGATACTGACCACTGCCGACTATAACCTCTATTGCCATTACGTAGCCGGATTGGTAGGTATCGGGCTATCACAAATTTTCTCCATTTCAGGATTTGAGTCTTCATCATTAAGCCAGCAGAAACTGATCGCCAATTCTATGGGGCTTTTTTTACAGAAGACAAATATTATTCGCGATTACTTTGAGGATATAGAGTCGGGAAGAACTTTTTGGCCTCAACAAATTTGGGGGAAATACGCTGACCAACTCGAAGTATATAAATTGCATCCTGAATCTCCTGAATCTATCGCTTGCCTCAACCATCTGATCACGGACGCACTGGTTCATGTGCCCGATTGTATAGCCTATATGAAATTAATTCAACATCCCAAAGTGTTCCGTTTCTGCGGCATTCCCCAAGTAATGGCTATGGCTACATTAGAGAAGATTTACAATAACCCTGATGTTTTCAGAACGAAAGTAAAAATCAGAACGGGCTTAGCGGCACGGCTAATGGTAGAGACCAATACCATGGAAGACTTTAATTATTTTATGGAAAAATTTACCTACAAACTGATCAGTAAACTTTCACCTGAAGATCCGAATTACCTGATAATTAAAAAACGGCTTCATCGAATTATTGAAGCAATAGACGCTACAAAGGTCAGCTATAGCATCGCGCCTGATGAGCATGATAATATTGAGGAACGAGTGCTGTTTTGAAAAGAATGAAACAGACCTACGATATATGTATTGTTGGCGGAGGAATAACAGGTGCTTCAATGGCGAGTTATTTGGGGAATAGCTCGCTTAAAATAGCGGTGATAGAGCGAAACCTTAAAGAAAAGGATCGAATTGTAGGGGAACTATTGCAGCCCGGAGGGGTAGAGATGCTGGAGAAAATGCACTTATCCCATTTACTCGAAGGTTTTGATGCGCAAGCGGTTGAAGGGTATGCCCTTTTTATGGGCAAAGAAAATTTCAAAATCGGGTATTTAGAATACAAGGGGAAGAAATGCACCGGCAGAGGGTTTCGCAACGGAAAATTTGTGCAACGTTTACGAGACAACGTGCTTGCACAAAAAAATGTAACTCTGATAGAAGGAACTGTTACTGAATTATTAGAAGCAAACGACCGAATTCTTGGTGTCCGCTTTGTGAAACAAAAAACGGACGAAGTTCACGAGATATATGCCCCACTTACTATCGTTTGCGATGGTATTTTTTCTACTTTTCGGAACTGCTTGTCAACTCCTGACAAAAAAGTAAGAGGACACTTTCTTGGAATGATTTTGAAGGATTGTCAACTGCCCTACCCGAACTATGGTCATGTAGTTGTTGCAGAGCCTTCACCAATCTTAATGTACCCTGTAAGTTCTCACGAAACTCGAATATTGATTGACTTTCCCGGGGATACCGCTCCGCCCAAAGGGGAAGAACTCCGGAATTATCTTATCTCTACTATTGCGCCCCAATTGCCATCTCCCGTCCAATCTTCATTCTTGAAATCAGTAGATGAACGCAAGTTTAGAGTAATGCCGAATCACTTAATGGCGGCAAATCCAAATAGGAAAACGGGTGCAGTATTAGTAGGAGATTCCCTTAATATGCGACATCCCTTAACCGGAGGAGGCATGACAGTGGCTTTCAGCGATGTTTATTTATTGGGAAGCCTGTTGTTGAAAGTCAAAAACACCAATGCTACCGATGAGTGGGAAAGTGCAGTTCAACGCTTCTATACTTCCAGAAATAAGCAAACTGCCACTATCAATATTCTGGCCGATGCACTTTATGGAGTGATGGGCAACGAAGACTTAAAAACAGCTTGCTTTAATTATTTGAAGCGAAGTGGGCATTACTCCGCTGACCCCATATCTATTCTCTCGGCCATGTCAAGAGATTCGGATTTATTAATCAAGCATTTTTTTGCGGTAGCATTATTTGGTGTAAAAGAGAAGCTACTGCCCATACCTACGGTGCCCAATGCGATGCGTTCTTTTAATTTACTCATTAACGCCACCCGGATAATTTTCCCATTGCTCAGAAATGAGAAAATAGTTGGGGTGAAGAATCTAAGAGCAGTATTGTCTAATAACAAGGACTCCACTGTCTAAAATCCAAAGCATAGTTACATAAAGAATCTAAAGAGTAATTAAAATCAGCTTAAAGTAAAGAGCATTGAAAGTATAAAGGCTCCACCAAATGCCAATCTCTTTAAATAACCTTGACACTCTGTTTTAGCCATAGCGCAAAGTCTTCTGCTGAATAAAAGATGTACCGAAGGTGGGAATCGAACCCACACGCCCGAGGGCACACGATTTTGAGTCGTGCGCGTCTACCAATTCCGCCACTTCGGCAATTTCACATAAGAACGATGATTCACTGTCCGCCATTCCTAATTTCATAAGGAGCATTTCAGCTTATCGGGCGACAAAAATAAATTAAAAAACAAGTCGCCCAACTTCCTCTGAAAATGATTCCAATATACACTCGCACACCCTATGTGAATAATTACACGTTATAGAATGAAGCCGTATCAGGTACTTATTTCGATTTTAGAAGACAGATTTACATGGCACATGGAAGAAACTAAAACAGGTTCCCGCAAAAAGAAAGACATAGAGGTAGAGTTGCCTTTGGAAAAGTCAAACAAAGCGGAGAAGGGAAAGCGAAGCGCGAAACAGGCAAAGTCAAGCGAAGATACTGCTCCTAAATGGTGGAATGATGGCCGACTTTCTAAAATAAGCGGATTATTGCTTATCCTCTTTTCATTTGTAATGGCAGTTGCTTTTACTTCCTATCTTTTTACATTGGCCGATGACCAAAGCGAAGTGGTTTCCTCTGGCTTGTCCACTCTTACAGATAATAATCTTCAGGTAAAGAATGCGCTTGGTCGCTTGGGGGCTTGGTCGGCTAATCTATTTATCAATAACCTGTTTGGTCTGGCCTCTTATCTTTTGGTTTTAAGCAGTTTTGTAATCGGATTTAATTTATTGGTTCAAAAAAGGGTGTTCAAAGCATTTAAGCTTTCCTTTTATTCTTTCATTGGTATCATTTGGTTTTCTTCCCTATTAGCATTTCTTAATTCGCTTATACAGCCTGAGTCGGTGTTATCATGGGGTGGTGCATTTGGCAATTATCTCACCGGCACCGATGGATTCCTCACGGGGTTGCTAAGTCAGTTGGGAGTAGGCGTTTTGCTCATCACACTCTCTCTCATTATTGCTATTCTTGTTTACAACATCAGTTTTGGTTTTCTGCTCAGTGCCGGTAATGTTTTAAAAAAATCACCGGCTTTCAAAGAACCCGATTTGATAGATGGAATGGCAGTACCTGAATATAAAGACACGGACGAAAACATTTTCGCAAAAGACAACATAGCAGAAGTAACTCCGGCTGAAGAGGAACTGTCAGCCGAGGATGAATTAGAAATAACGGAGATGGAGTTGACTGCGGGCAAGGAACCGCAGAAGAAGAAAGGGAAGGATGGAAAAGAAAATCTGGAACTCGAACTGGAAGAAGTAGTAGAAGAAGCCGTTGCCGATGAAAACACCGGCTCGTTAAACACGGAGTTTGATCCCACCCTTGATCTTTCCAATTATAAATACCCAACACTTGATTTATTAGAGGAGTATGGCAGCGATAAAGTGAAAATTAATGCCGAAGAGTTAGAGCGGAACAAGAACCAGATTATCACTACGCTCAATAATTATCAAATTGAGATTTCAAAGATAAAAGCGACCATTGGACCCACAGTGACCTTGTATGAAATTGTGCCGGCTCCCGGAGTGCGCATCTCCAAAATCAAAAATCTGGAAGATGACATTGCCTTGAGTTTAGCCGCCCTGGGAATTCGTATTATAGCCCCAATTCCCGGCAAGGGAACCATTGGTATTGAAGTACCCAACGCACAAAAAGAAGTGGTGGCCATGCGCTCTTTGTTGGCTTCCGATAAATTTCAAAACTCTACTGCTGATCTTCCGATTTGTTTGGGGAAATCTATCAGCAACGAGATATATGTTGCCGATTTGGCAAAAATGCCTCACCTGCTGATGGCCGGTGCTACCGGACAGGGAAAGTCGGTAGGCATTAATTCTATTTTGGTTTCGCTGTTGTATAAAAAACACCCTTCGCAGTTGAAGTTTATTTTGGTGGATCCCAAAAAAGTGGAGTTGAGCTTATACGAAACTCTCGAAAAACATTTTCTCGCGAAATTGCCGGGAGAGGAAGATGCGATTATCACCGACACCAAAAAAGTAGTGACAACGCTTAATGCGCTATGTATTGAAATGGATGACCGCTACGATTTATTGAAAAGGGCTTCATGCCGCAATCTTAAGGAGTACAACCATAAGTTCATTAATCGGCAGTTGAATCCGCAAAACGGACATAAGTTTCTGCCCTATATCGTTTTGGTAATTGATGAATTTGCCGATTTGATAATGACTGCCGGAAAGGAAGTAGAGATGCCTATTGCCCGGTTAGCGCAGTTGGCTCGTGCTATTGGTATCCACCTGATTTTAGCGACTCAACGCCCTTCAGTAAATATCATTACCGGCACCATTAAAGCCAATTTCCCTGCGAGGATAGCATTTAAGACTACTTCTAAAATTGATTCGAGAACTATCTTAGATCAGGGCGGCTCTGAACAGTTGATTGGCCGCGGAGATATGTTGCTCTCTGTGGGCAGCGATATGATTCGCTTGCAATGTGGCTTTGTAGATACTCCCGAAGTAGAGCGAGTGCGCGACTTTATCAGCAACCAGCAAGGATACT
Organism: uncultured Chitinophaga sp.; assembly: GCA_964597415.1. Lineage (GTDB taxonomy): Bacteria > Bacteroidota > Bacteroidia > Chitinophagales > LD1 > Bog-950. Next base: position 1,070 of record CAZQYO010000127.1, on the reverse strand, counting down.
CTACCGCCTTTGAGTTGCCGGAGTATATTGACCCTAATACTAAAGAAGGAGGAGACGATTTCTTTACCGATGGCTCACGCGATGACCTCTTTGAAGATGCGGCACGGGTGATTGTGCAGAATCAAATAGGTTCTACCTCGCTTATTCAGCGCAGGCTTAAGTTGGGCTATAACCGTGCAGGGCGATTAATGGATCAGTTGCAAGAGGCCGGTATAGTGGGTGAAAACATCGGCACAAAGTCCAGAGAGGTTAAATTTAAAACAGAATCAGAGTTGGAACAATATTTGAACTCTTTGCGCGAATAGAACTTTAAGCAATGAAATACAAACTCGGATTCTTAGCCCTCCTCTTCTTTTCCCTCGCTTCTTTTCAGCAAAATGCCAACAACTCAGTGAACGACCCGGAAGCTGCCGCATTGCTCAAAAAGGTGAGCGAGAAATACAAATCGTATCACAACATCTCTGCCGGATTTAAGTTGCTGATACAACATCCTAAGATAAACCCGAATGATAATGAGCGCAAACTTACAGATACCCTGACCGGGAAAGTTTTGCTCGAAGACACCAAGTTCAACATCACTATCAACAAGCAGCATATCATTTGTGATGGAAAAAATATATGGACCTACATCCCTGCCGATAAAGAAGTGCAGGTGAATTACTTTGAAGAAAGTGATGACCTATTTTCTCCTTCCAAAATATTCTCGTTGTATAAAGAAGGATATAGTTATCAGATAAAGGAAAAAGTGGTAGAGGACGGAAAGAAAATTACGGTGGTTGAAATGAGTCCTGCCAATAAAAAGGTGTCGTATTTCAAAATTGATATTCATATTGACCCTGTTGCTCTTCAGATTACTTCCTCAAAAATTTACGAAAAGAATGGGGTTCACTATATCTATTTACTCAATAACCAAACGCCTAATACCAAGACCACAGCCGACAGTTTTACGTTTGAAGTTTCTAAATATCCGGGAACAAAGGTGGTTGATCTCCGATAACCGTTAGCTTATTATCCCTGCCCGCAAGGCATTCTATTTTTGAAGCGTTATAGGCCGTAGTAAGGGCAGTTAG
>CAZQYO010000126.1:0-8095 GCA_964597415.1 uncultured Chitinophaga sp. | reverse complement strand
ATAGTAGACGGTGTATTACCACTTATGATCACTGCTTATGGAAAAGGCGATCAAATATCTTTCCTGATAGAAGGTAGTGAAACGCCGCAAAGTATTCCCTGGTGGGTGTGGACACTAATTATTGGCTTTGGAGGATGGGCACTGTATTATTTGTTCACTTATTTTTCAAATACGATAGGATAAAGCCATGAACGAAAGAAAAGACATAACTACATTACCTGATATTAAATTACTGGTAGACACATTTTACCGGAAGATAAGGGAAGATATCTTGTTAGGGAAGATTTTTAACGAAGTCATCAAAGATCGATGGCCAGAACACCTGGAAAAGATGTATCGCTTCTGGCAAACAGTATTAATGGGGGAGCACACCTATTATGGGAGTCCATTTCCACCTCATGCAAAGCTACCTATAGAACAGACCCATTTCAACGCATGGTTAAGACTTTGGAATAGTACAATTGATGAACATTTTACAGGAGTAAGGGCAGAAGAAGCTAAATGGCGAGGAGACAAAATGGCCATGATGTTTCTTTCCAAGATTGAATATTATCGTAATCACTCTTCAACACCACTTTTATGAATACGACCGTTGAACAACCTGTTGCTGTCGCTTGCTTGTTCACCTGGATAGGTTTCGTATGCGCCATCAGCTTTATGGAAGCGTGGCTGAAGTTCAGGGCACCCGGTGTAACACTTCCTATCGGATTAGGTATAGGAAGACTGGTATTTGCGGCGCTTAATAAAGTGGAATGGGCATGTGCTATTGTGGTAAGTATCAGTGTTCTTATGCACAGCAAGTTCATCTTTATAATGCCTAATGTTTTATTGCTGTTCATAATTCTCATTCTTGTTCTACAAACTGTATGGCTATTACCCGCACTGGATGCCAGAGCGGAATTATATATCCACGATAAGCCTGTGACCCCTTCCCATCTGCATATCTGGTTTGTTGTTGCAGAGCTTATTAAAGTGACCGGGCTATTCATTATTGCTATATCATTTTTTAAACAATCATAAATATGGAGCAGGAACAGATTGTAAATGCCATCATAGACAAATACAATGCATTAGGTGAAAATCCCGACACTTACCTTAAAGGCTTGTTACAAGAAAAGCCTGTCAATTATTGGGATTATGTGCAAGTAGACACATTGTTATCATTACAGAAACCCCGTACTGATTTTGCCGATGAAGAGATATTTATCATGTACCATCAGGTAACAGAACTGCTGTTGAAACTGATGCTCCACGAAATAAGGCAGATCGTAAACACTGATAAGATAACTGAAGTTTACCTGATCGGGAAAATCAGCCGCATAAACCGTTATACAAGAATACTCATTACATCCTTTGAGGTCATGAGAGAGGGCATGGATTATGATGATTACAACATTTTCCGTTCAGCATTGGTACCTGCCAGTGGGTTTCAATCTGCACAGTTCAGGCTGGTAGAGATCTATTGCACCCCTATTGAAAACCTTATTAATGAAGAAGGGAAAAGACGTTTGTCTGCTGAACCGGACATGGAAGAATATTTTGAACATATCTATTGGAAAGATGCAGGTTTGGATCGTGTTACTGGAAGAAAGACCCTGACCCTTCGCCAGTTTGAAGAGAAGTACTTGAAGGGATTTATAACGCTGGCGAAGGAGGTCAGGGGCAAAACGATTGAGGATATAGTTAAGAATATGTCCGGGATATCAGAAGCACTACGCGATATACTGCGGGAATTTGATCGTCTATATAACATAGAGTGGCCATTGGTGCATCTTAACACAGCAAAGCACTATTTAGACAGCAAGGATGAGAACAAAGATGCCACAGGCGGGTCTGAATGGAAAAAATACCTCCATCCGCAGTTTCAGCAACGTAAATTTTTTCCTTCGCTATGGTCTGCTGAAGAACAACAAAAGTGGGGAACTAAAAAATAGCCATATCCAATTTGCTAAAATTATTAATATGAACATTTCAAAAGACAACATTATCGGTGCTGTGGTAGCAGAAGACTATCGCACAGCCAGCATATTTGAACAAAGCGGTATTGATTTTTGCTGTAATGGAAACCGTAGTATAGAAGCCGCTTGTCAAGAGAGTAAGATAGAAACAAAAGAGCTGCTCAGCTGTTTACAACAAACGGTAGATGCCCTTCCACGTAAAGAAGATGCAGTCAGTGATTATAAATCCTGGCCAATAGACCTACTCGCTGATTTTATAGAGAAAAAGCATCACCGTTATGTAAGTCAGCAAATACCTGTCATTCAGTCCTTCCTTGAAAAAATTGTAAAGGTTCACGGTGGCAGGCACCCTGAATTAGCAGAGATCAAAACGCATTTCGATGCATGTGCTGGTGAATTAACTACCCACATGAAAAAGGAAGAATTAATGTTGTTCCCATTTATTCGTAAAATGGTGCAGGCTATATCCGAAGGGCATCAGACGCTGTCTGCGCCTTTTGGCACAGTCCAGAATCCTATAAGGATGATGATGCATGAGCATGACCAGGAAGGTGAACGTTTCCGGAAAATAAAAGAATTAAGCAACCGATATACAGCCCCTGTAGATAGCTGCAATACCTACCGGGTAGCCTATGCTACTTTACAGGCATTCGAGGATGACTTGCACCTTCATATCCATCTGGAGAATAACATCCTGTTCCCAAAATCCATCGAGCTGGAACAGTCTTTTGCTTAATGAATAAACATAAATTTAGTTCCTAAAATACCAATTATGAACAAGCAGCCATCTCAGCGCAATTACGATACGCTCAGCGAAGCAGTGGATGACCTCATTAAAAGAGGCTATACGACAGATTTTTTATTGCAGAAAGAAAAGGAGTGCCTGTTATGTAAAGATAATTCTCTGGAACTGTCGCCAGAAGATTTTACTATTGATGAAGTATATCGTTTCGAAGGCATAAGTGATCCAGCAGACGAAAGTATTGTATTTGCTATTTCTTCACCTAACTACAATGTAAAAGGGGTGGTCATTAACAGCTTTGGAGCAGATTTTGGTTACCACGCTTCCAAACTCGTAGAACATTTGAATAAGTATGTTAAATAAGCATTTGGTATGAAAAGACATGATAGCTTTGTGGCATTTTCTAGGGAACACCATTTTGGATTGCTCTTTTGCTGGAAGATAAGACAAGGTGTAAAAAAGCACATTCCAACAGAACGAATACAACCTTATATAAAATACTTCTGGGAAAATCACTTGCAGCAACATTTTAAAGAGGAGGAAACCTTGTTGTTTGCAGTATGGCAGGGCAGCCTGGTCAACCAAGCCCAATCAGAACATCAACATATCCGGCAACTTGTGGAAGACACAACCCTGAAAGGTTCATTGCGGGCCGAAATGTTTACCTTGCTGGCAGATGCACTGGATGCTCATATCCGCTTTGAAGAACGGACATTATTTCCTCATCTGGAACAAAACTTGCCTGCTGATAAACTCAATTTCATAGGGAACCAATTACACATTTTGCACCAAACTCGTGAAAAAGATGAATACCCGGACGAATTTTGGATTTGATTAGTTATGATGAATGCTTACGACACTATTCGCATAAAGATATTCTGGGGGAAAGAAGAGTACGTTATCAGTACCTATAGAAACGAATATCGCTCCCTGATGGAGCTTGTAAACGACAGACTCTATCCCGATGCTTTCGGTGAATGTGGCGGGATGGGAAGATGTGCTACCTGTTTGATACATTTGGGTTCTGCAAAGGAAATTCCGGGTATGGAGAGAAACGAAACTTCCACCTTATACAAACGGGGTATTACAGACCCATCCATACGCCTAAGCTGTCAAATTCTAATCGATGTTTTATTACATAACCGCACGATCACTATTCTTGATAATAATTGATCTCTTATTTACGGGATTTAATAACTTGTCTTGTGTAAACCATCCATCTTTTTGTGCGAACAGATCCACTAAACTTCTGCTCTCTTTCTTTAGTAGTACTGTAGTATTTTACAATATCCATTGCGGTGATTTTTCCTTTTATCATTGTATCGTCATTGGTATCGGTAACAAGTAATGCATCAACCCCTAATTTACCCATCAGTTGTACACCGACATCCAACGCTTCATTTTCATCAATCAACGGGTATTGCTCATTACCTATGACCGGTTGCAGCAAATCCCTTATATGTGCATGCATCAGCAAGTCTGGATGATAGGAGTCTGGAGTAATTATACCTCTTCTACGGATCTTTTCAGTCATGATACTACCTTCCATTAAGAAGAATGACACGAAATAGGCAGCCACACAAGCAGCGACAAGTGGTAATAGTCCATTTGGCTGTCCCGTTGTTTCAAACGCGAATATTATTGAAGTGAGCAAAGCTCTCGATGCACCTGCAAACATAGCTGCCATGCCTATTAATGCCGTTGTGGCAATGTTTATTCCTAAAGATGGAAAGAAAAAAATAAGTGCAGTTCCTGTTAATGCACCCAATGCACCGCCTATTGTAAATAAAGGAGCTAAGGTACCACCCGATGTACCACTCCCTAAGGAAATGACCCATGAAATGTATTTAAGCAGGCACAGGGACAATAAAACAGTCAGTGGTAACTTGCCAGTGAGCAGATGCTGAATATTGTCATATCCAACGCCCATCGTATAGGGGGCAAAATATCCCACAACGCCTACTGCCACGGCTCCAATTGCTGGCCACCACATCCAGTGTACCGGCAGTCTTTCGAATAAATCTTCCACAGCATATACAGATTTCGAGACCAGTGAAGCGACAATGCCAATAAATAAACCTATTCCTGTATAAATGGCAAGGTCTGTACCGGAAGGCACGGGAATATCACCCATAGCAAAAACAGGTGCGCTGCCAAATAGCCAAATATGCATAGCAGCCCCAGTAACACAGGCTGATGCGACAGGTATTATAGAACGGGCGGAAAACTCAAATAGTAATAATTCAATAGCTAATAATACTGCTGCTAACGGGCTACCAAATATTGCTGCCATACCCGCGCATGCACCCGCACTCAGCATAATTTTCCTTTCTGCAGCAGAAATATGCATGACTTGCCCTGTAAACGAACCAAAGGCTCCCCCAGTCGCAATAATAGGGCCTTCAGCACCAAATGGGCCTCCTGTACCAATTGATATTGCCGCAGACAGTGGTTTTAGCAAGGTAATCAGTGGAGGTATCTTACTTTCATCTAGAATGATCTTTTCCATTGCTTCAGGAATTCCGTGCCCTCGAATAGCTTTTGAACCAAATCTTGCCATGAGCCCTACAATCAAACTGCCGATAACAGGGATTGCGATCACTATTATCCCAAGATGGTTACCAGCAGGACTTGCTGATTTGATCGAAAATTTCCCGTAAAACGAAAGATTCGTGATCAACTCTATGAGATACACTAACCCCTTGGCTATAAACCCTATTGCAGAAGCATTTAGTATTGCTTGAAATGTGAGGTACACAATGCGTCTGTCAACTCCCGGAGTGCGAGATATCTCATTTTTTCTGTAAATAGGGCTCATAGATGGCGCTAATGGAATACTTTCGTCTTTTCGTTTCATTTTGTCGATTTCTATACAAAAGTATTGCAAAAGCAATATTTTTTCTAGAAAATGTTAATTAATGAGTAAATTTATAATGCCAAAGCAATGTTTATGAAAAAAACAAACTGCGATTTAAAGAGCTGCTTTTTCTGCCAGGCATGTTCAAAAGAATGGCTGGAACTTACACATATTAAAAAACAAACGTTTCTATTTAAAAAGAATGAACAGTTGCTTTCTGAGGGTGCTGGTGTAACCGGTATATATTTCATGCTGTCAGGGGCCGTAAAAGTGCATAAACGATGGGGAGAAAAGGAATTGATCATTCGTTTTGCTAAACAAGGGGATATTTTGGGGATAAGGGGGTTTGGCAATACTGTCTATCACATCTCAGCTACTGCCATCACAGAAACAATAGCATGTTTCATTCCCGAAGATCATATGCGGGCAAGCCTGCTTATCAATCCCATTTTATCGTATAAACTAATGCAATTCTATGCAACAGAACTCAATAATGCGGAACAACGCATGAGTGATTTAGCCCATAGAGATGTCAAAGGTCGTATTGCTGAAACGCTCATCATGCTTCAAAGTGTTTTTGGTGAGAACAAAGATCATTTTTTGTGTTTGACCCTCTCAAGACAGGACATTGCAGCATACGCCGGCACTACTTATGAAACGGTATTTAAGATATTTACGGATTGGATTGCATCGGGATGGATCAAAACGGATGGCAAACGTATTCAGATAAAGGACAAAAAAAGTCTGCAGGCGTGTGTTGTTTAATACCATTTAAAAAACAAACTAAAGAGAGCTACAATTTCACTTTTAAACAGATGATATTTTATGATACCAGTTATCAGGATCAAAAGAGCTTATGAAAAGCCACTTAAAAAAGATGGATACAGGGTTCTCGTTGATAGATTATGGCCAAGAGGAGTAGAAAAAGAAGAGCTTGAGCTCAGTGAATGGGCAAAAGATCTGGCACCATCTGTTCATCTTCGGAAATGGTGGGGACATGATCCTGCTATGTGGGTTGAATTTCAGAAGCAATATAGAAAAGAGCTTCAGCATAATAGGGCTGTAGATAATTTTGTAGAAAATCATAAGGATAAAAAGACAATAACCCTAGTTTATGGTGCAAAAGACGTAGAACATAATCATGCTATAGTTTTGCAGCAATACATGGAACAACAATATATTTCCTGATGGTATCTATTGTGCACACTAATTTTTATAGAAGACAGTTCGCCAGAGGGAATAAACCTTTTCGAGCAGGAAGTGTCTGTTAGATTAATTGTTGATGGCTGACATAAATTATGCGACTTGTCTTACTATTATTTGTTAGCCGCTTTTCTATTTTGCGTAAGACACATTAGGCAAAACGGGTCTTGGCAAGAAAATACATGTAAAACCTAATCAAATAAAGCTACTATCCCATCATTTATGGATGTTCTGCTCGTCTTACTAATATTGTCTATTTAAAGCCGACAAATACACCTTGTTCATTTAACCCCCGTTATTTCAGTTTCTGCTTCGCAAGTACTGGCAGGTCTCTATGTGTTTGAGTAAAAGGATATGCCGGATCTTGTTGATCAGTTATCAGCTCAACGTTTACTTTTCCTGGTACTCCATTATCTGTTCGTTTGTGATATGGTCCTCTCGTTTTTAATGTTCACTTGGGAGGAGTACCACGCCGTTCTCTACCCAAACGGTCGCCTCGCTGGCAGCAAAGTCCGTCCATGGGATCTCTTGTGTCTGCAGTATGTTGTCATTACCGTCGGTGCATATGACAACGGCTGAACTGTCCTCATTCTTTCCTAAGGTCCAGGCCTGGAATTCTTCCCTGCTCAACTGCGGCTGGTAAGAAACGACAAGGTCAAGGAACCAATAACATTCAAAACGGTCGCATAGGGCATTGACACCTTCCGTAAAGCGCATGCCGGAGAAATGCCTGTAATAGCGTCCTGACCCTGTAAATCCTGGTAATGCTTCGTTAGCGTTCATCTTCGTTCGTTTCCAGCGAGTATAGCAGAAACCGGCATCCCGAAGAACAGGCCAAACGCTAATTTTTTGGAATTGTTCTCTCCCGGGACCAAGCAAAAAGGTCAAATGACCTAACGGAGATCCGGAGCCCCGTATTCGACCTCGATGTTCCCGGTGAGCGATCATAAGCGGAGTGGGGCAGAGGTCAGAAATGGATGCCCTGTGTGTCAAAGAACACGCTCCACCGATGTCAAGGCCTGGCAGGAAGGAACAAATGGGAATTATTGACCAGTTGTGCCCATTATTGAACTCGCAACAAAAAAATGTTCAGGTGTTCTGGTTTGCGGAGAACCCCGACCCGGCATGGAAAGAATGACAGCAACAGGGGACACAGGGAACAGTTATTCTCTCTCCTCCCTCCCTCTTCCCCTCCATATATTCACCATTGTTTTTTGGTGGGCAATGGAACTTGTCAATATCCGGTAGTTGTACAACGTTCGGATCCATTGTGGATAATCTCATCGAGGAGGCGGGTGGAAGGGTATCCGATTCAGATGGAAACCAGCTCCAGAT
>CAZQYO010000125.1:5612-8118 GCA_964597415.1 uncultured Chitinophaga sp. | reverse complement strand
ATGACCCATGGTGATAGCTTTAAAGTATTGCATGTCTTTTGGTAAACGTTAGAGTAAATCCTTTCCGCGCCCAATGGCATTGTTCTCTGATACCGCCACAACAATAGAAATCTTCATCGCTACAAAGTAAGTTAAAAAGTGCAAGTACAAGTAAGGTAACTGACCGAAAAAGAATAAAACTACAATGAACAAGTGGAAATGAAATATCACTTCATGTCATTGAATTTCCCTCTTTTGCAACTTACAGGAGCACCTCTAAAAACGCTTTTAAAATGCCAATAATTATGAATGAGAATTTGAGTACCGGAAAATTTCAATTAAATTGTAGTAAATGAACCTTCCGGTAGAAAATAGTATTAATGAAGAGCAGGAGCGCAAACTAATCCTGAAAGAATACCGTGGCTTGCTTCGTGCATTACGCAAAAACGCCTCAGCACAGGAAAAAAAGCTTATTCGCAGAGCGTTTGAAATGGCAGCAGATAGCCATAAAAATATGCGGAGAAAGAGCGGAGAACCTTATGTGTTGCACCCTATAGCCGTTGCTCGCGTGGTGGCCGAAGAAATGGGATTAGATGCTACTTCAATTATCTGTGCTTTGTTACATGATGTAGTAGAAGATACCGAAGTAACGCTCGATGAAATTGAGAGAGCTTTTAATAAAGAAGTAGCCAAAATTGTTGATGGCCTCACCAAAATAGCCGGAGTATTCGATCTCAATTCTTCTATACAAGCAGAAAACTTTCGCAAGTTGCTTCTCACTCTGAATGATGACATTCGGGTAATCTTAATTAAACTGGCCGACCGGCTGCATAACATGCGCACGCTTGAATCGCTGAAACGGGAAAAACAGTTGAAGATAGCGAGCGAAACAATGTACTTATACGCTCCACTCGCGCATCGCATGGGGTTAAATGCCATCAAAACAGAGATGGAGGATCTATCGCTTAAATACACAGAGCCGGTTATTTACAAAGACATTGCCCGCAAACTGAACGAAACGAAAAGAGAGCGCTCTCGGTTTATTCATGATTTTATAAAGCCGTTAAAGGAAGAACTGGAAGGTCGTGGCTTTCATTTTAATATTTACGGACGGCCTAAATCCATCTTCTCTATATACAACAAACTCAAAAGTAAAGAAGTGACTTTTGAAGAAATTTATGACCTCTTTGCCATACGGATTATTTTAAAATCTCCTCCTGAAAAAGAGAAGAGCGATTGTTGGGGCGTTTACTCTGCCATTACAGACATATATAAACCAAATCCCGACCGATTGCGAGACTGGTTGAGCAATCCGAAAGCAAATGGTTACGAAGCGCTGCATACCACTGTGATGAGTAGCCCCGGTAAATGGGTAGAAATTCAAATTAGAACAGAGAGGATGCACGAAATAGCCGAAAAAGGATTTGCGGCACACTGGAAATACAAAGAAGGGAATCCTGCTGATAATGCTATAGACGAGTGGCTAACAAAAATTCAAGGTGTGCTGAGTAATCCGGATGAAACTGCACTTGAAATAGTGAACGAATTCAAGCACGAACTTTTTACTGATGAGATTTTTGTATTTACTCCAAAAGGAGATTTGAAGCGTTTGCGCAAAGGAGGAACCGCACTTGACTTCGCATTTGAAATTCACTCAGATATCGGTAAAAAATGTATCGGAGCTAAGGTAAACAACAAATTAGTTCCCTTGAGCCACGTACTTAAAAACGGAGATCAAATTGAAATTCTCACCTCCAAAAAGCAAGTGCCCAATGAGGATTGGCTCAGTTATGTGGTTTCGGCCAAAGCGCGCTCGGTTATAAAACAAACATTAAAGGATGAGAAAAAACAAACAGCCGAACAGGGAAAGGAACTTTTAGATAAGAAACTGAAGCAACTAAAAATTGAAAACAGCGAAGCGAACCAGTTATTGCTGATGAACTATTTTAAAATGGTTTCATCCTTAGATCTCTTTTACAACATCGCTACAAAAAAAATAGACCTCAGTACTATTGGTAACATGGAAGTTATTGCCGGGAAAATCAAATTGCCTAAACTTCCCAATACTCAGAAGTTACCGGCAAATGAAAGCATTGACGAAGCCGTAAAAAAGACTTTGCAGAAGAATGCGGAACTGTTGATAATGGGGGAGAATACCGATAAAATAGACTACAAATTTGCCCCTTGTTGCAGCCCTATTCCGGGAGATGATGTGTTTGGTTTTTTAACTATTAATGACGGCATCAAAATCCACAGAACTAATTGCCCCAATGCAGTACAGATGATGAGTAGATATGCTTACCGCATCATCAAAACAAAATGGACCAAACAACACGAGATTGCTTTTCTTACCGGAATTAAACTGACAGGATTAGATGATGTAGGCCTCGTCAATAAAACAACAAATATTATTACCGGCCAAATGAACCTGAACATGCGCTCCATCTCCTTTGATAGCTCTGATGGCGTATTTGAAGGTCGGATAATGGTTTACGTGCACGATACGGAGGAATTAGAAGAATTAATC
>CAZQYO010000125.1:0-5602 GCA_964597415.1 uncultured Chitinophaga sp. | reverse complement strand
CCTTAAACGGAATTTTAGGGGTAGAACGCTTTGATTCTGAAGATACAGAGTAAAATTCAGAATACCCGGCTTGGGATATTTTGTAAGAAGTACTATTTTCGCGCGTGATTACGAACCAGCGCAAAAAGCACATTGCCGAAGTAAAAAATATCTTTTCTGCTTATCTGGAGCAGAGGAGCTTGCGCAAAACCTCAGAACGCTATATTATCTTAGAGGAAATTTACCTGCGTGATGACCATTTTGAGGCCGAAATGCTGTACGAAGAACTTTCGAGAAAGAAATATAGAGTTAGTCGTGCTACGGTTTACAATACCCTTGAATTACTTGTTTCCTGTGATTTGGTAAAAAAGCACCAGTTTGGCAAAAACCAAGCTCAATACGAAAAAAGCTATGGTTATAAACAACATGACCATATTATTTGTGTGGATTGTAAAAAAGTAGTTGAATTTTGTGACCCTAGAATACAGCAGATCAAAACCATGATGGGAGAAATACTGAATTTTAAGATTACGCATCATTCATTAAATATGTACGGCATTTGCGGCAACTGCCAGAAAAAGCGAGATGCCGAAGCAACTCAAAACGACTCAATAAACTAAACCAAATAATCATCTATTATGCAAACCGAAATCAAAGAAGGAGTATTAGTTATTACATTGGAAGGAAACCTCTTAGGAGAACATACCAATGTGCCGGTAATGGAGTTGATAAATAAAAACCTGGCAGAAGGGAACAAAAGAGTATTGTTTAATCTCAATGCAGTGAAATTCATCAACAGCACCGGTTTAGGAATGTTAATGAGTGCTTTGACCAAAGTGAGAAATGCCGGAGGAGAATTGGGCCTATGCAGCTTACCCGACCAAATGAAGAAATTATTGCAGATGACCAAATTGGAAAATATTTTTCCTGTATTTGCAGATGAGGCAGCAGCTATTGCTACCCTAAACTCGAAGTAAAAAATACTGTTTCAATAAATCCTGTTCGGACTATCGTGCGGACAGGATTTTAAAATTTATATTATGTATGTAGATATTCTTTTAGGCCTCCAATGGGGTGATGAAGGTAAGGGTAAAATAGTGGACCACCTGTCAGATAAGTATGATGTGATAGCCCGCTTTCAAGGCGGGCCAAATGCGGGGCATACATTAGTGATAAACGGAGAAAAAACTATCCTTCATACCGTGCCCAGCGGTATTCTGCACCATCGTCCTGTAAATGTAATTGGCAATGGAGTGGTCATAGACCCCCTCACTTTAAAAAAGGAAATTGAAACACTGATTTCAAAAGGGGCAGAGATAAGCAAGCGTCTGTTTATTTCTAAAAAAGCACATCTCATTTTACCTACGCATAAAATCTTAGATGCGGCATCTGAGTCTTCAAAGGGACAATCTAAAATTGGTTCTACCCTGAGAGGCATCTCCCCTACATACATGGATAAAACCGGTAGAAATGGGTTGCGAGTGGGCGATACACTATCGGCTGATTTCGTTTCGCAATACGAAAAGATAAAGGAAAAGCATCTTCGCCTGCTTCAACAATATGATTTTGACTTTTCGCTTGATGAACTGGAGCAACCTTGGTTTGAAGCTATAGATTTCATGAAATCACTAAACCTGATAGATTCTGAATACTTTTTAAACGAACTATTGAATCAGGGAAAAACCATTTTGGCAGAAGGTGCTCAAGGTACCATGTTAGATATAGACTTTGGTACCTATCCTTATGTCACCTCTTCCAACACTATTACCTCCGGTGCTTGCAACGGCCTTGGAATTGCCCCCAATAAAGTGAAAGAAGTAATTGGTATTGCAAAGGCCTATTGCACTCGGGTGGGAAGCGGTCCTTTCCCCACTGAATTAAATGACGCTACAGGAGAACGACTTCGCCAGGTGGGTTCTGAATTTGGTGCAACTACCGGTCGTCCGCGAAGGTGTGGTTGGATTGATTTACCGGCTCTCAAATATGCTATCATGATTAACGGAGTTACTCAAATTGCCATGACCAAGGCCGATGTACTCAATGATTTTGAAACAGTAGAAGCTTGCACAGCATATAGTGTAAACGGAAATATCTCCCAGCAAATTCCTTTCGATCTTTGCACTACAGAGATTCTACCGGTTTACGAAAAACTCAAAGGCTGGGAAACTGATTTGCGCAACTTTTCTAATTATGATAACCTCCCTGAATCATTCCTCGGATATTTGAATTTTGTAGAAGAATACCTGAAAACTGAAATCACGATGATTTCAACCGGCCCTGAAAGAGAACGGCTCGTTTTCAAGAAGACTTTGGCATCAGTATCCTGAACCACATTAGGGGAATATCTCCATAGGAATGGCTGAATCCACTACTGTTTCTTTACCGGACTTAGAGAAATTTAAAAAGCAAGCGCTTTATTGGGCTAATCATTTTTCAGTGGTTTGTCTGCTGGATAGTAATGCCTATGCGGAGGATAAATACCACTGTAGGGAATGGGTGCTGGCAGTAGATACTGTGGATGAATTAATCGGCAGCAACAATGCCTTTGAGCAACTGAAACGGTTTCAGGCTACCACCCATTCAGAAATATTCGGGTTTATTGGTTATGACTTGAAAAACCAGATAGAAAAACTCAACAGCAATCACTCCGATAACATCGGTCTGCCGGAATTGTACTTCTTTAAGCCCAGATACATTTTTGAAATAACGGAAGGGAAACTCACCGTAAATCGCAACTATCCTGAAACCTTTGAAATAATTGAACTCATTCTTAATCTCCGTTTGCCTGAAGAAAGGACTGAAATCAAACAAAAATTAATTCTGAAGCCGAGAACTTCTAAAGCAGATTATTTAAATAACATCCATGCGATTCGCCTACAGATAGAAGAGGGGGATTTTTATGAGCTAAACTATTGCAATGAGTTTTATTCAGAGGGGGTAAGCATTTCTCCGGTCGAAACATTTCTAACGCTCAACAAAAAATCACTGGCTCCCTTCAGTTGTTATTTCAAACTACGCAGCCATTATCTGCTTTGTGCCAGCCCTGAGCGATTTCTGAAAAAGGGAAAACGAACATTGATTTCGCAACCCATAAAGGGCACCATTCGCAAAGGCCTTACAGAAAGCGAAAACAGGGCTTTGAAAAATCAATTATCAGCCGATACAAAGGAAAGAGCGGAAAATGTGATGATAGTGGATTTGGTGAGAAACGATTTGGCGAAAAGCGCCAAGGCTGGAACTGTAAAGGCTGAAGAACTTTTTCAGGTGTACGAGTTCAATACCATTCATCAGATGATTTCTACTATTAGTGCGCAGATGAGAGAGGATATTCACTGGGTGGATGTTCTCAAAAATACTTTTCCGATGGGAAGCATGACGGGGGCCCCCAAAGTAATGGTGATGCAGATGATAGAAAAATATGAGAATTTTAAACGGGGATTATTTAGCGGCTCTGTAGGCTATATTACAGCAGATGAGGATTTTGATTTCAATGTAGTAATACGGAGTATTTTGTATAATGATGCCACCAAATATTTGTCCGTGCGCGTAGGAGGTGCCATCACCTACGATTCAGTGCCGGAGAAGGAATACAAGGAAATCCTTTTGAAAGCAAAAGGAATGATGGAAGTGCTAAACGCAAGTATTGAAAACTGAGCTATGGTCGGATTGTAATATATCGCTCAGTGGCTGAAGTTTTACCTCCTCCCACTACCAGCATAAACACTTTCACCTCTCCTGTATCAGCAAATGTTTTAGTAACACTGAATCCGTATTCAGTAGAGTCTTCCTTATCGTAAAACTCCCAGTAATAAGTGTCGGCATTTGTAGAGCAATTTGCTCGAAAAGTAATGGGTTGGTTCACGTGTAAGTTATCCTCGTCCGGTTCGGTAGAAAAACAGGCAAACGGTTTTCCCTTACACGACTGAATCAGAAAAAGTGCTGCTACTACAACTATTAAAACGATTTGTTTTCTCATTCGCTATCCGACAACAATCAAATAATAATTTTTCTTTCCTTTTTGAACAAGTAGATACTTACCGTGTAATAAATCTTGAGCAGAGAATTTGCTGTCTATATTTACTTTCTCTTTATTAATACTCACTCCATTTCCCTGTACACTTCTGCGGGCTTCCCCTTTTGAGGGAAAAATCGAGGTTTTTTCTCCTAACAAACTGATGGTATCTATTTCTGAATCAAAGATGGATTTCTGTAAGCGGAAAGTGATGTCCTCTCCAAATGCGTCTTCGATCTCTTCCGCACTCAATCTTTTGAAATCGTCAAAAGATGCCCCGAAAAGTATTTCAGTGGTTTCCTTCGCTCTCCTTAGGGCTTCCTCAGAATGTACTCTTTGAGTAATTTCTTCTGCTAATGACTTTTGAAGAATGCGCAAGTGGGCAGCGCCTCTATGTTGCTGCTCTAATGCCTCAATTTCTTCGCGTTCTTTTATCGAAAATATCCGGATATAATTAGCTGCATCTACATCCGCAGCATTCATCCAAAATTGATAAAATTTATAGGCAGAAGTTTTGGAGGCATCCAAAAAGATGTTGCCATTTTCTGATTTCCCAAACTTAGTGCCATCTGCTTTCTTAATCAATTGGGTAGTTAATGCGAATGCCTCTCCTCCTGCTTTTTTACGGATCAACTCCGTGCCGGTGACCATATTGCCCCATTGGTCACTGCCACCCATTTGCAATTTCACCCCTTTATTTTTCCACAAGTAATAAAAATCGTAGCCTTGAACCAACTGGTAAGAGAACTCCGTAAAGCTCATTCCGTTCTCTAAGCGATTCTGAACTGAATCCTTAGCCAGCATGTAATTGACAGAAATATGTTTCCCGACTTCACGAATAAAATCCAAGAAAGAAAATTCGCGAAACCAGTCGTAATTATTCACTATTTCTGCGGAGTTCTTTCCGCAATTAAAGTCGAGAAATTTTTCCAATTGTTTTTTCTGCCCGGCTAAGTTATGGGCAAGCGTATCGGCATCTAATAAATTTCGCTCCAGTGACTTACCGGAAGGATCGCCCACCATACCGGTGGCTCCGCCTACTAATGCAATGGGTTTGTGCCCGGCTCGTTGAAAATGAAGCAGCGTCATTACCTGAACCAGATTACCTACGCCTAATGAATCGGAGGTTGGGTCAAAACCAATGTACCCGGAAACAATCTCATTTCGGAGTAGTTCCTCCGTGCCCGGAACCATGTCGTGCAACATATTTCGCCATCTCAATTCTTCCACAAAACTCATAGCACTCCGTATTATATTTTGATTTTTGATTCGCGCAAATATAAACGGAATGTGCTTTCCACTGTATCGCTTTCGACATTTGGGAGAAAACACGACAGTACTATTGTAGGATTTATTTGTTTCCGGAACACGGTGCAAATGTCCTGACTGATTATCTTCATTTCTCCATATTTTTTATTCCAAATCTATGTGGTCTGTACCACTATCTGAAGAAGTTTAATCTTTTACCGAAGCCCGAAACAGTTCCCCATTCATGACCCTCCCATATATTTAACCCGTCACAAGCAAAGCGGGTTTATTACCCATTTTCCCATCAGCAAAATCCATTCGCCCTATTTCTTTCGAAAGCATTTGTGATTTCCTCTCCGAAAA
>CAZQYO010000124.1:0-8121 GCA_964597415.1 uncultured Chitinophaga sp. | reverse complement strand
GAGATTGATGATATTGATCATTTGAGCAATAGAAGAGTGCGCACAGTAGGCGAGCAACTATACTCACAGTTTGGAGTAGGATTGGCTCGTATGGCTCGTACTATCCGCGAGCGGATGAACGTACGCGATAACGAGGTGTTTACACCCGTGGATCTAATCAATGCTCGGACTCTTTCCTCCGTAATCAATTCATTTTTCGGTACCTCGCAGCTTTCACAGTTCTTAGATCAGACCAATCCATTGGCCGAGATTACCAACAAGCGTAGAGTTTCGGCTTTAGGACCCGGTGGACTTTCGCGCGAGCGGGCCGGCTTTGAGGTACGTGACGTGCATTACAGCCACTACGGCCGTTTGTGTACTATTGAAACACCGGAAGGACCGAATATCGGTTTGATTTCTACTTTGTGCGTACATGCCAAGGTAAACAAGATGGGCTTTATTGAAACTCCTTACCGCAAGGTAGAAGGAGGAAAAGTAAACCTTAAAGGAAAGGTATCGTTCCTGACTGCTGAAGAAGAAGACTTAGTGAAGATTGCTCAGAGCAATATTAAAATGGACGATAAAGGAAATTTCCAAAGCGATAAAATTAAGTCGAGATTTCAGGGAGATTTTCCGATTCTGGCACCGGAAGAAGTGCAATACATGGACGTAGCTCCCAATCAGATTGTGGGCGTATCCGCTTCCCTTATTCCGTTTCTTGAGCATGACGATGCCAACCGTGCGCTGATGGGATCTAACATGCAGCGTCAAGCAGTTCCTTTGCTGCGCCCGCAAGCTCCTTTGGTAGGCACCGGCTTAGAGCGGAAAGTAGCTCAAGATTCCCGCAACCTGATTAATGCGGAGAAAGATGGAGTGGTAGAATATGTAGATGCCAACGAAATTACAATTAAGTACGACCGCACGGAAGAAGAGAAACTGGTATCCTTTAAAGATGATAAAGTAACTTATAAACTTCCAAAATTCTTAAAAACCAACCAAAGCACCTGCATTAACCTAAAACCATTGGTTAAAAGAGGTCAGCGAGTAAACAAAGGCCAGGTTCTGTGCGAAGGTTTTGCTACCGAAGCCGGTGAATTGGCTCTTGGTTCCAACCTGAAGGTGGCCTTTATGCCGTGGAAAGGTTACAACTTTGAAGATGCTATCGTTATCAGCGAGCGTGTAGTGCGCGATGATGTGTTCACGTCCATTCACGTTGAAGAGTTTGAAATGGAAGTGCGCGATACCAAATTAGGCGAAGAAGAATTGACTCCGGATATTCCGAACGTGAGTGAAGAAGCGACTAAAGACTTAGATGATAACGGAGTTATCCGTATAGGTGCACGTGTGAGAGAAGGCGACATCCTGATTGGCAAGATTACTCCAAAGGGCGAGAGCGATCCTACTCCAGAAGAGAAACTGCTCCGTGCAATATTTGGAGATAAGGCAGGTGACGTGAAGGATGCTTCACTCAAAGTTCCACCTTCTATCGAAGGAACCGTTATTATCAAAAAACTGTTTGCTCGCGCTAAGAAAGATAAAACTTCAAAGGCTAAAGAAAAGGTCTCTCTTGAAAAATTAGATAAGGACTTTGATAAGAAAATGGCCGAAATCAAAGGTGTATTGGTAGATAAACTGATGACCATCTTAACCGGTAAAACTTCAGCAGGTATCCAGACCATTTACCGCGAAGAACTGATCAGCAAGGGAACCAAGTTTAGTGCTAAAACACTGATGGATCTAGATTACAGTGTGGTGGACGGCAGCGGTTGGACAAAAGATGAAGACTCCAATGACTTGGTGAAAATGATTCTTCATAACTACAACATTCGCTCTAATGAGGAGATAGGAAGATACAAACGTGAGAAATTCAACATCAGCATTGGGGATGAACTGCCTAGCGGAGTGTTGAAATTAGCCAAGGTATATATTGCCAAAAAGCGCAAGCTGAAGGTGGGAGATAAAATGGCCGGTCGCCACGGTAACAAAGGTATTGTAGCACGTATTGTTCGCCAAGAGGATATGCCGTTTCTCGAAGACGGAACTCCGGTGGATATAGTACTGAATCCGCTCGGTGTGCCTTCTCGTATGAACATCGGTCAGATTTATGAGACGGTGCTGGGATGGGCAGGTCAAAAACTCGGATTAAAGTTTGCTACCCCGATTTTTGACGGGGCTTCCTTAGATGAAATCGGAAGCTATGTAAAAGAAGCCGGTCTGCCGGAATTCGGATCCACCTATTTGTATGACGGAGAGACTGGTGATCGGTTTCACCAGAAAACCACAGTTGGTATCATTTACATGATTAAACTGATACACATGGTGGATGATAAGATGCACGCTCGTTCCATAGGACCATACTCGCTCATTACCCAACAGCCACTCGGAGGTAAAGCTCAGTTTGGAGGTCAGCGTTTTGGAGAGATGGAGGTGTGGGCACTTGAGGCTTACGGGGCTTCAAACATTCTACAGGAATTGCTCACGGTAAAATCTGATGATATTATCGGTCGTGCTAAAACCTATGAAGCCATCGTAAAAGGAGACAACATTCCGGAGGCTGGAATACCTGAGTCGTTCAACGTGTTAATGCACGAATTGAGAGGACTGGCATTAGACCTGAAATTTGATTAATTTTTTTAAGAGAACACTATTAAAATAAAAGTCAATGGCATCATTAAGAAGAGAACCAAAAGGCAGATTCGATTTCTCGAAAATTACTATCATGTTGGCATCGCCCGACTCTATATTGAGCCGAAGCCATGGAGAAATTAAGAAGCCTGAAACAATTAACTACCGTACCTACAAGCCCGAAATGGAAGGCTTGTTCTGCGAGCGGGTATTCGGCCCCACAAAAGATTACGAATGTTACTGCGGTAAGTATAAGCGAATACGCTATAAGGGTATTGTATGCGACCGTTGTGGTGTAGAAGTAACCGAAAAGAAAGTGCGCAGAGAGCGCATGGGGCACATTAAATTGACAGTACCCGTAGTCCACATTTGGTATTTCAAAAGTCTTCCGAATAAAATAGGCTACTTGCTGGGAGTCAGTTCCAAGAAATTGGAAAGCATTATTTACTACGAGCGGTACGTAGTAGTGCAGCCGGGTAAAACCAGCGAAGGGGTAAACTTGATGACGGAAAAGGGAGAAGAGGTAAGAAATCTGGCTTATTTAGACCAGTTGACCGAAGAAGAATACTTATCGGTATTTGATAACGAGGAGTTTAAAAACAACCACTTATTAGAAGATACTGACCCGAACAAATTTATCGCCAAGATGGGGGCAGAAGCAATTAAAGAGCTTCTTTCAAGAATAAACTTAGACGAACTTTCGTACCAACTGCGCCATGCTGCGGCCAACGAAACTTCGCGTCAGCGCAAATCAGAAGCATTAAAGCGACTGAGCGTGGTAGAGGCTTTCCGTGCCGGCAATCAGCATATTGAGAACAAGCCGGAGTGGATGGTGATTCAGTACCTTCCGGTAATTCCACCGGAGTTAAGACCTTTAGTGCCTTTAGATGGTGGTCGTTTTGCCTCTTCCGATTTGAACGACCTCTATCGCAGAGTAATTATCCGCAACAATCGTTTGAAGCGATTAGTGGAAATCAAAGCACCGGAAGTTATTCTCCGCAATGAGAAGCGAATGTTACAAGAAGCCATTGACTCACTGTTCGATAACAGCCGCAAGAGCAACGCAGTGAAAGCAGAGGGTGGCCGTGCGCTGAAATCTCTTTCAGATGTATTGAAAGGAAAGCAGGGGCGTTTTCGCCAGAACCTATTAGGAAAGCGGGTGGACTACTCCGGCCGTTCGGTGATTGTGGTTGGCCCTGAATTGAAGTTACATGAATGTGGGCTTCCTAAAGATATGGCAGCCGAATTATTCAAACCGTTTATCATTCGCAAACTGATTGAAAGAGGTATTGTAAAAACCGTCAAGAGCGCTAAAAAATTAGTAGATAAGAAAGAGCCGGTGATTTGGGATATTTTGGAAAACGTGTTGAAAGGGCACCCGATATTACTGAATCGTGCTCCTACCCTTCACCGTTTGTCTATCCAGGCATTCCTTCCAAAATTGATTGAAGGGAAAGCCATTCAACTTCACCCCTTAGTTTGTACTTCGTTCAATGCCGACTTTGACGGTGACCAGATGGCGGTTCACGTGCCACTGAGCAATGCCTCTGTGTTAGAAGCACAGTTACTCATGCTTTCGTCACACAACATTTTGAACCCACAGAACGGAACGCCTATCACCCTTCCTTCGCAGGACATGGTACTGGGTCTGTATTACATGACCAAAGAAAAGCGCTCGACCGCTGATGAAAAAGTAATCGGACAGGGATTGACTTTCTATGGCCCCGAAGAAGCATTTATCGCCTTTAATGAAGGGAAAGCCGAACTGCACAGTGTAGTCAAATGCCGTGTTCGGGTAGCTACTGAAAACGGAGAGCCGGTTTATAAAATTGTAGAAACCACCATAGGGCGACTTATCTTCAATCAGGTAGTACCGGAAAGTGCAGGATATGTAAATAGAATGTTGGGCAAAAAACAACTGAAAGAAGTAATAGGTGGAATATTGGCTGAAACCGACATCCCAACCACTGCTAAATTCTTAGATGATATTAAGAAACTCGGCTTCTACTACTCATTCCGCGGTGGATTGAGCTTTAACCTACTGGATGTAATTACTCCTACCAGTAAGGAATCTTTAGTGAAAGATGCCCAGCGCAAAGTAGATGAAGTGTATGATAGCTACCAAATGGGTTTCATTACCGATAAAGAGCGCTTTAATCAGGTAGTAGATATCTGGACACATACCGACAGCCAGTTGACCATTCACTTGATGAAGCAAATTGCCGAAGACAAGCAAGGATTCAACTCTATTTTTATGATGCTCGACTCAGGAGCAAGAGGTAGTAAGCAGCAGATTAAGCAGCTTTCCGGTATGCGGGGGCTGATGGCCAAGCCGCGTAAATCCGGTTCTACCGGTGCGGAGGTTATCGAGAACCCTGTATTGGCTAACTTTAAAGAGGGTCTTTCGGTACTCGAGTACTTTATCTCTACTCACGGTGCGCGGAAAGGACTTTCCGATACCGCTTTGAAAACCGCTGATGCCGGATACCTGACCAGAAGATTAGTGGACGTTGCCCAAGATGTGGTGATTACCGAAACAGATTGCGAAACGCTTCGAGGTATTAACGTCTCTTCATTGAAAGATAATGAAGAAGTGGTAGAACCATTATTCGACCGCATATTAGGACGCACCTCTCTGAACGATATTTATCATCCCGAAACAGATGAACTGCTGATAGCAGCCGGACAGGATATTACGGAGCCTTTAGCGCGTAAAATTCAGGATGCCGGTATTGAGCAAATGGAAATTCGTTCCGTACTTACCTGCGAAAGCAAAAAAGGCTGCTGCGTAAAATGCTACGGTCGCAACTTAGCCACCAACCGCTTGGCCGAAGAAGGCGATGCAGTAGGAATTATTGCGGCACAGTCCATTGGTGAGCCGGGAACTCAGTTGACTTTGCGTACTTTCCACGTAGGAGGTATTGCCAGTGTGGGAACTTCCGAATCTCAGATTGCTGCCCGCTTTGAAGGTATCGTGCAGTTTGACGGAGTGAGAACTACCACCGCCATGGATGAAAACGGGGAGAAGATAAACATTGTGATTGGTCGTACCGGTGAAATGAGAATAGTAAAGGATGATAATCCGGACAAAACTTTGAGTACCCACCACATCCCTTACGGCTCTCAGATTTTTATTAAGGATGGAAAAGCGATCAAAAAAGGCGATATCATTTGTAAGTGGGATCCCTATAACAACGTCATCATTTCTGAGGTAAACGGCACGGTTAAGTTTGAGCACATTATCGAAAACGTAACTTACCGCGATGAGATGGATGAGCAAACCGGTCACCGCGAAAAGGTGATTGTAGAGAGTAAGGATAAAACCAAAATTCCTTCCTTATTAGTAGAGCACGGCAAGGAAAGCAAAATGTATAACCTGCCCGTAGGCGCTCACGTTACCGTGCCTAACGGAGCAGAGGTGAAACACGGTCAGATACTTGCCAAGATACCTCGTGTGATGGGTAAAGTGAAAGATATTACCGGAGGTTTACCACGAGTCACCGAGTTGTTTGAAGCGCGGAATCCGAGCAACCCTGCCGTTGTAGCCGAGATTGACGGTGTAGTTCGCTTTGGCGGAGTAAAACGCGGTAACCGCGAGGTGATTGTTGAAAGCCGCGAAGGAGAAGTGATGAAATACTTGGTACCGCTATCGAAGCACATTCTGGTGCAAGAGCAAGACTTTGTTCGTGCCGGAACTCCACTTTCAGACGGAGCTACTACGCCTACCGACATCTTGCGCATCAAAGGACCATTTGCTGTGCAGGAATACTTAGTGAATGAGATTCAGGAAGTGTACCGTTTGCAGGGGATTAAAATCAACGATAAGCACATTGAGGTGATTGTTCGCCAAATGATGAGTAAGATGATTGTTGATGACCCTGGCGATACCAAATTCTTAGAAGGAGCATCAGTAGAGAAATTCACTCTCTTGGCCGAGAACGATGAATACTACGATAAAAAAGTAGTGACAGAGGCAGGCGATTCAGAGAACCTTCGTCCCGGTCAGATAGTAACCCTTCGCCAGATTCGCGAGGAGAACTCGATACTGAAGCGTGCCGATAAGAAGATTGTGGAATTCCGCGATGCCATACCGGCTACGGCTACTCCGCAGTTGCAGGGAATTACCCGCGCTTCACTATCTACTTACTCATGGATTTCAGCCGCTTCGTTCCAAGAAACCACCAAAGTACTCAGCACCGCTTCTATTGCAGCTAAACAGGATTACTTAGAAGGCTTGAAAGAGAACGTGATTGTAGGCCACAGAATACCTGCCGGCACCGGATTGCGCAGATTTGAGCAACTGATAGTTACACACAAAGGAGAGTTAGAGAAGTTAGAAAAGAAAAACACCGAAAGTGGTGTAGAACTGATCGGATAAAAACTAACCACCTGTTTCCTTTATAAATTTCAAAACCCTTCAATATTGAAGGGTTTTTTTTGTGTCAGATCGAGCCATACTGATGCCTTAATCTGTAATAGTACATTGGTACTGCGATATAGGATTCGATCTGCTGCAATGTGTTTGCTTGAGCCTATGCCTATTCTTGGGTCAAGTCAAAAGGAAGCAATAGTTAGTAGCAGATTTTCGATTTGCTTGCGTGGCAATATAAAATCGCTCATTTTCTAACTCGCAATATGCTCCGAAAACATCCCGGAAAAGTAAAAAACAAGCCATTCTGCGGTAACGGAGATAGATACGGTTGTCCTATAATAGATATAGATTGTTTACGATGATGATGATAGCACCACCGTATTAACCTAAATTGTTTCACAGGATGATAAGGGAGCGACAGAATATATCCGGGTGGTTTCTCAGGATGATAACAGCACGCTATAATAAACCTAAAATGTTTACGGGATATATTCGGGGACGCTATTATCAATCTTGGAGACTTCGATTTGGCATAAAAACTAAAGAGTATAACGCAACTTTGGACTAAAAAGCGGATTTTTCCCTTCTTTTTCTATATGTAGTGAACTATATACCTAATTCAAGCCTTGCATTGGAGACTTGCAATCACCACATTAAAAACTGCTGAATAAATCGAGTTGTGTTAGCTCGACTTCTTTCTTTTTACGCACCGCTTTCCCTTGCTGAGTTTCCACCACTACTTTATCGTCCTGTTTATTGGTTACAGTGAGCACTGAATAGCCGGTCACTACTACTTCTCCAAACTCGCTCATTTTGCGTGTGCTTTCTAATACACATTGAATTCGAGTACCGTTTTTGAAAGGGATACTCTGGCGAATCACATCATTTTTAAAGTCATTATCTTTCATCGAAAAGCTGATCGTTTTTCCCGACTGCTCATACACTCCTTTCCATTTATAACTCCCCGATTTAAGTACAGGAGAAATAATTTCTATCACTGCGGCTTCGTCTGTTTCGGGTTTCAGCGTATCGGCCACGAGCATATACGTATTAAATTTTTTTCGGTTAACGGTATTTGCTTTGCCGACATAATTGCTCTCACTGTCCACCAACTGTATAGATAGTTTGGTTACCTTTTCGCTATT
>CAZQYO010000123.1:0-8142 GCA_964597415.1 uncultured Chitinophaga sp. | reverse complement strand
GAGTGCGTCTTCACTAATGTCTATTCCCTCCACCATCCCTTCCGGATAATTTACAGCGAGAGAGATAGGAATACAGCCGCTCCCGGTTCCCATATCTACTATCCGGATGCGGTGAAGTGGTTTCCGTTCTTTTAGATCGTTGAGCATCCAATACACCAACTCTTCGGTTTCGGGGCGGGGAATCAAAACATGCGGATTCACCAGGAACTTTAACCCTAAGAAATCAGCTTCGCCCAAAACGTATTGTACAGGCTCGCCCGTGAGCAAACGGGAATGAATTTTTTCGAGTTGTTCTTTTTGTGCTACCGTTACTATTCGGAAACGGTCCAATAACAGTAGGGTAGAATTAGCGTCTAATATTTTCTCAAAAACCAAACGGGTGATTGCACGAGCTTCATTTCCTCCGTATAAAGGTTCCAAATTCTCCCGATATACTTTTTGTAATTCGCTAAGGGTCATCGTCCAAAAATAAGGTTACAAAATCAGCATAATGGAATTTCTATTTTCGTTTTCCATGAATCGCGATGAACAATATATGCAACACTGCCTTTGCCTTGCCTTACAAGGTTTGGGAAATGTGGCACCAAATCCAATGGTGGGCTGTGTCATTGTTCACGAAAACAAAATAATTGGCGAAGGTTACCATCAACAGTATGGTGCCCCTCACGCGGAGGTAAATGCCATTCGATCAGTGAGTGATGAAAGCTTACTTAAAAATTCTACCCTCTACGTAAACTTAGAACCTTGTTCGCACTTTGGCAAAACGCCTCCCTGCGCAAACTTGATTGTTTTTAAGCATCTTCGAAAAGTAGTGATAGGCAGTAATGACCCCAACCCGCAAGTGGCAGGGAGGGGCATTCAGTTGCTAAGAGAAAATGGAATAGAAGTAGTGACAGAAATTTTAAAGCCAGAGGCTGACTTTTTGAATCGGAGATTTTTCACCTTTCATACCCATCAGCGACCTTACCTCATATTAAAATGGGCACAAAGCAAAGATGGCTTTTTGGCTCCCGCCTCGCATCAGCCCTATTGGCTCACCAATGAAGCTTCAAAAAAATTAGTGCATAAATGGCGCACAGAAGAGCAAGCTATTATGGTGGGCACAAATACGGTAATAAAAGATGACCCTGAATTAACGGCAAGGCTATGGACAGGCAAAAACCCGCTGCGAGTCACCATTGACCGGGAACTGACATTGCCGGATTCTAAAAAAATAGTCAACCGCTCTGCTCCTACTCTTGTATTCAATCAGAGGAGGAACTACAAAAATGAAACTACCGAATACATAAAGATTGATTTTAGCGGGAATATACTTTCTACCATCTTGCGCGAACTCCACCAAAGAAATATTCTTTCTGTAATAGTAGAAGGAGGAGCCGCCTTGCTGAACAGTTTTATTGAAGAAAAGCAGTGGGATGAAGCAAGAATTTTTACCACCAATCATTTATTTGAAACGGGACTGCCGGCTCCCATTATTCGCGGAACCACGTTAAGCGAAATCGCCATTGAGCACGATAAGCTGAGGATTCTTCTCAACAAACCTCCCTTACAAGACTGAACAGAATGAAGGGCTTTACTTGATGGGCTGTAAGCGCTGTTTCAGCAAAACTATTTTATCTTCTTGACTCATATCGTTATTCAAATCGAGCATGTGGTCGGCCATTTTATCATAAGAACCAAACATCAGCCAAAAGAAAATTTCAAAGGCTTGAGTATTCTCAAAAATAATAGCGCGATTAGAGGCGTATTCAGGGAGATGTTTCTCAAAATTAAGAGGGTATTCTTCCCAATGTGTTTGCGGACGTTTGTGGTGTTCTACATGGTAGTCCTCATTGTAAACATTGTACTCCCCATTTAAAACCGTGATACTATTTTTATAAATATTCTTAGGCTCGTTTGGATCGGTCCATGCATGCCAAACGTAATTGATCACTGCAAGAAAAATAATGGCCGACAAATGCGGTAAAAGCAGATAGGCAAACCCAAACCAAAAATTAAAATACATGACTGTTGCAATGAACCCGTAATAGCAAAACATCCCTATCAGCATTTTTCTAAACTCCTTGAGGTGATTCCTTTTGTAATGATCATAGGCAATAGAGATGCCCGTCCAGAAAAGCATAAACTCGAACAGATAAATCATAAACCGCAGGGCTTGAGTACGATCATAAAATACGGTAGAAGTAACGTCATCCGGAGCATTATCGTGCTTGTGATGAATACGCATGTGCCCCATCGGATAGCCTTCGGGAACATGCCCATAAAGGAACACTAAGAAATACCCGAAGAATTTATTGAGAAAAGAGAATCGCTTCTTGAAAAAGCCTTTCGGCTCGTGACCCTCTTTATGAATTAAGGTAGCGACCTGCGAAAAGAAAGCGAAGTAAGGCCCGTAAGTAAGTATATGGTAAGCCAACACCGCCCACCAATTAAACTGCACCTGCTGTGATTGATACCAATAGGAGAGCACAAACATGGTAGGCGTAAAAATTCCAATACCGAAAAGTGAGATAAGATAAGGGCTGTTTCTTTCATCTTTCAACATGACTCGCCCAAGCCGGAGTGCCAAGACATTCACCTTTGAGGCTACCCATTGTGCCGGTGCGGTTTTGTATGTCCAGCCTACCAAACCGTACCAAAGCATGGTGAATGTAATCACGGCTATCAACCATGGAATAGGAAGTAGAAAAAAAAGATGAAACAATTAAGATAATCAGGTATTTGAGGCGTAAGGGAATAGTCTTTCCTTCGGCTGCTTCATTTAAAGTCTGGCTGAAATAGGGCATTAAAAATAAGTTTATAGATCTTTCCTCGAATTGGTTTCGTAATTAGTTCCAGCGGGAGGGCTAATCAGTTTTTGTTCCTTTGGATGTTCGTCTTCTATTAAATACCAAATGGTTGTTCTCCCCAAGAATGGCATCCCCAGAATATAGCCTCTCAACTCTAACTGCCCCGGAACTTTAATAGTCATTTTACAACTGTAATAGTTGCCGTGAGTAGGGTCATATATTTTCCCGCCCACTATTTCATTGTCAGATTTCTTTTCCAAGCCGGTGATGATCTGCAAACCCAATAAAGTTTGTTTGCGTTTAGATTCATCAGGATTCTTAGTATCGAGCAGCGGCTGACCATTCACAATACCATCGCGTAACCACACAATCTTTCCATAGTATTTACCGTCAGAGGCTCGGTAAATCTGAATTTTAGAGGTCTTTTCATGAGAGTACCAAACTTTACAGAATTGATCCTGCGCACCAGCAGTTGCTATTAGGGACAAAAGGGCAATACATGCCAACGCAGCACTTTTAAACATTAAAACAAACCGATTTTTTATGACGGGAAATTAATCGCAGTCAAGAATACTCTATTCATCTGTAATTACCTATGAAAGTTCCCAATTAAATCTGCGAAATTGTCATAAAGGGAGATTGCTATCTTACTTACCATAGAAAATAATTGACTTATGTTACAAGTAATCAATTACCTGCTTGAGAGTTTAGTCGTCCGAACTATTCAAACGTTTTCCCGTCCTTTACCATCTGATGCAGCAGCAAGGGTACCGCGAAGCGCTCTCCATATTGAGCGCACAACTGCTCTGCTCTTATCATAAATTCGGGGATGCCATAGTCATTCACGTATTGTAATGCCCCCCCTTTGAAAGGCGCAAAGCCCCAACCGTAAATAGAACCAATGTTTGCATCGGGCACACTGCGAAGGACTTTCTCCTCTAAACAGCGAATCGTTTCTATCGCTTGAATAAACATCATCCGTTCTATCCTATCTTTTTCACTCACACCGCTCTTTGTAGGAAAATATTCCGTCAATGATGGCCATAAGAATTTCTTCCCTCCATCTGTCGGATATTCATAAAACCCGGCTCCGGCAGCCCTTCCGGCACGGTTCATCGTCAGCATCTTCTCCACTACTTCATAAGCGTGATTTTGTGGTACTGGTTTGCCCTCTGCTTTCAAGTCTTCAACGGTTTGCTTGCGAATATGCGCAATGAGAGATAAGGAAACTTCGTCCGTTAGGGCTAATGGCCCTACCGGCATTCCTGCTTTTAATCCGGCCATTTCAATCGCACGTGGATGGCTTCCTTCCTGAAGCAAGGCGATACCTTCTAAAACGTAGGTAGCAAATACCCGTGAGGTATAAAATCCTCTGGAGTCATTGACGACAATCGGAGTTTTTTTAATGGTCTTTACAAAGTCAAAGGCACGAGCTAATGTTTCATCATTAGTCTTCTCTCCTACTATTATTTCCACCAAAGGCATTTTATCGGCAGGAGAAAAGAAATGTAAGCCGATGAAGTTTTCAGGGCGCGAAAAGGCAGCCGCCAATCCGGTGATCGGTAAGGTAGAAGTGTTGGAAGCAAATATCCCTGTGGCATTCATTTGCGCTTCCGCTTCTTTAGTCACTGCCGCCTTCAACTCGCGATTTTCAAATACGGCTTCAATTATCAAATCACAACCTTTCAAATCGGTAGCCGAGCCGGTTGCCTTAATGCGACCCAACACCTCCTCCGCTTTTTCCTCCGTCATTTTTCCTTTGCTCACTCTTTTCTGCAATAGTTTTTCGGAGTAGGCCTTTCCCTTAGCAGCGCTTTCTTCATTCACATCCTTTAGCACCGTTTCTATTCCGCTCAAAGCACTGCAATAAGCAATGGCACTCCCCATCATTCCTGCTCCCAACACTCCCACTTTTTTAAAATCCCCTTTGACCTCTGTTTTAGGTCTTGAGTTACCGGCATTAATGGCATTTAACTGTTGCCAGAATACCTTTATCATATTCTTCGCCACTTTCCCTGTAGCCAGCCCTACAAAATATCTCGACTCAATTCTTGAAGCCGTGTCAAAATCTACCAAAGCTCCTTCTACTGCGGCACTCAAAATGGCTAAAGGAGCCGGATAATTGTTGTATGTTTTCTTGGCTATTATGGCCGGGGCTATGGGGAGCAATTGCGCCACCTTCGGTTGAAGGGGAGAACCTCCCGGCATTTTGTATCCCTTTTCGTCCCACGGTTGTATAGCGGTCGGATTGTTCATTATCCATTCTTGCGCTTTGGGCAACATTTCGGCCTCGTGCATAAGTAGTTCATCAATGAGTTGATCGGAAAGTGCGGTTTCCGGATTCACTTTTTTCCCTTCACTCAAGTAAGTCAAAGCGGGTTGTAATCCTATCAGGCGAACCATGCGGGTTACTCCTCCGGCTCCCGGCAACAGCCCCAAAGTGACTTCGGGAAATCCGATCTGTGCCTTTGGATTATTAAAAGCGATGCGATAATGACAAGCCAAAGCAATTTCAAATCCCGCGCCTAAGGCTGTCCCGTTAAGGCAGACGACTACCGGCTTTCCCTGGGTTTCAAGATAACGCAATCCGGCTTTAAACTCTTCTGCCCGGTCAAAGAATTCTTGGGCAGATGTTTCACTAAACATTTCATCAATATCCGCACCGGCAAAAAAGGTATCCTTAGCCGAGGTGATGATAATTCCACGGATAGCGTCCTTCTGTTCTTGTAACTTCTTAATGGTTGCGCGAAAGGATTCGCCAAAGGCGTGATTCAGCAAATTGACCGACCTATCCGGATTGTCAAAGGTTAAGGTGATAATGTTGTTACTGTCTTTTGAAAATTTGATGGACATAACTTGATTTTAAAAGTGTTTTATTAAAAACAGAATACCGATAGCACTTTGTAGCAATAGACCGGCTCTATACTCTCTCTATGATGGTTGCTACTCCCATGCCGCCACCTACACATAAAGTAATAAGCCCGGTGGATTTGTTGGTGCGCTCCAATTCATCTAACACGGTGCCTAATAACATGCTTCCGGTGGCACCTAAGGGATGCCCCATAGCAATGGCTCCTCCATTTACATTCAATACTTCATCGCTGATGTCCATTTCGCGCTGGAACTTTAAAACGGCTGAGGCGAAGGCTTCATTCATTTCCCATATATCAATATCTTTTGTGCTCATACCCGCCAAATGAAGGGCTTTACGAGCAGAGAATGCCGGACCGGTGAGCATAATAGTAGGATCGGATGAAGTAACGGCTGCGGCAACAATGCGCGCCCGCGCTTTTAGCCCTAAGCGATTTCCCATTTCTTGTGAACCGACTAAGGTAAGTGCCGCCCCATCTACTATGCCTGATGAGTTGCCGGGTGTGTGCACGTGATTTATTTTTTCTACTGAAGTGTATTTGAGCATGGCGACCGCATCAAACCCAAACTCACCGGGTGTGGCAAACGAGGGGTTTAACTTAGCCATCGCTTCTATGCTGGCATCTTCGCGGATGGTTTCGTCATTGTCTAATATGAGCAGGCCGTTGAGGTCGGTGATAGGAATTATGGATTTATTGAAATAACCTTTTTGGCGAGCGTAAGCGGCTTTACGATGCGAATGAAGCGCATAATTATCTACGGTTTCACGGGAAAATCCTTCAATGGTCGCTATCAAATCGGCTGAGATGCCCTGCGGAATAAAACCTAACTTGGAGTTTACTTGCGGATCAGAATACCAAGCTCCGCCATCACTGCCCATTGGATTGCGGCTCATACATTCTACACCACCGGCTACCACCATGTTTTCCCATCCGCTACGGACTTTCATGGCTGCGAGGTTTATGGCTTCTAATCCCGAAGAGCAAAAGCGGTTGATTTGCATACCGGGCACTGACTCGTCCCAGCCGGCCATAGCGTGACCAAACTTGGCAATATCGCCACCTTGCTCCCCAATAGGGGTAACGCAACCCAGCACTACATCGTCCACCATGGAGGTGTCAAACTCTCCGTTGCGCTTGTGCAAAGCGGTAAAAAGTTGTGCTAAGAGGGTGATGGGTCTTACTTCATGCAGCGACCCGTTTTTTTTTCCGCGTCCGCGCGGAGTGCGTATCGAATCAAAAACGAAGGCTTCTTTCATGTGGTGTGTTTTTCCATTTTTAGTAATAGCTGATGCCGGTTTTGTTTATTGCGAATTGATTCGAGGCTATAATCCATCTTCGGTGAAGAGTCAATGAAGCGGACTGTTGCCCTCTATTCGTTTGTCTGCTTTCTCGAAAACTCGGAGAGCAAACATAAGAGGAAGTTGCGAAACTTAGCAGACAGAAATATGGCCGGAAAGAAAAACCCGCGCAAAGATTGCACGGGTTTAGGACACACTAACTGCCTCGTGACTACGAGGCTACGGAGAGAAGATGACTGACTTGGCATTTCAGATAAAAAACATCTTGTTCAGCTTTCAAAATTTTTTCGTTCATTTTGCTGCGTTCCATGATTTGACCGATGGTCACCGACTTGAAGCCGATGGTTTTTAATTCTTTCAAGTGTTGGATAAGCTCTGCTGATAACAGACTCAACACTTTCTTTTGCCACAGTATTTGATTGCGAATATCTAACAGGCGCTGTGAAAATGGCCTATCATATAACTGTTGTTGAAATTGAAGGGCAATACCGTCAATATTGCTCAGTTCTCCAATAAAATCTCCAATATTGGCTTTCCATTGCCGATATATCTTTTCTGTGGCTGACTTATGAGTTTCCATCACTTCTGTTTTAGTTACAACACATTTTGTTAACGCTGGGTTCGGTGTTGGGGTATGTGCGTTTGCATCTTTTCACATCCTGGAAAAGTTTATTTGAAGCAGAAATCTTGGGGCAGCGGAAGGGACAAGTGGATAGAGGAACTGAATTAGAGTAAAAGTGATAGAACCACTGCTGTATATTTTGGAATGCGCAGCATCGGCAGTGTGCAAAGTCTCGCTTTGTATTTCCACTTTTTTAGCTGAACTTGTAATTGTGGATAAAGTGCCGAGAAACTGTTTGTGGAACGTGAAGAAAAAAAAGAGAGTGATTAGTTCATATTCCATTTTCAAAAGTGAATTTTTGCTCCCTCTCATAGCGAAAGTATTTTGTAAAACATAAAATAAGAAGGAACAGGACGAGATGGCTGACCCCGTAGAAATAGTAAAGAAGTCCCTGATAAGGAAAACGCACAGCGATGCGAATGTGTTGGATTTTGGAAAGTTGCCTCCGCAGGTAAAAGAATTGGAGGAAGCTGTTTTAGGAGCGATAATGATTGAAGAGAATGCTATCAATGAAGTGATAGACATTCTGAAAGAGGAGTCGTTTTATGTAGATGCGCACC
>CAZQYO010000122.1:2087-8198 GCA_964597415.1 uncultured Chitinophaga sp. | reverse complement strand
CATACGCCCCATATTGGTGGTTAAGCGGGCACCACAGATTTCCTCAAATATTTAGTAAATTTTTTCACGAGCCTGAAAGATGTAAAGAAAGCCGGTAAAGGCTCCGCTGTCCACAGCAAGAATAGAATTACAGATTAAGTGGTCGGCTATGCGAGCCAATTCCATTACAATCACTCGGAGATATTGAGCGCGTTTGGGCACTTCAATTCCCAGCAGTTTCTCTACGGTTAGCCACCATCCCATATTATTAATTGGGGATGAACAGTAATTCATTCGATCGGTAAGCGGAGTAATCTGATAGAAAGGGCGGTTCTCTGCAATTTTTTCAAACGCTCTGTGGATATAGCCGAGAGTCTGTTCGGCATCCACTATTTTTTCACCATCCATCAACAACACATTCTGAAAAATACCATGAGTTGCGGGGTGGGTAGGGCCAAGATTCAGAATAGAAAGTTCACTGCCGTCTTCGTTTTCCCGCTGTTTAATCAGCTCGGCATATTTATCTTCAATTGTACGTGGGATAATCGGGTTATTCATTTCAAATTAAATTCGTTAACATTAGTTATTGAGCCTATTGATAAACTCATCTATATACATTTGTAGCCTATCTAAAATGTCATTTCTTCTTGAGGAAATAACTGATGCTGTGGCGACTAATTTACCTGATGTTGACTCATACATCTTCATTCTGAAAGTATAATCATCTTTCCCTTTATTGGGTTGTGCGCCCACATAATATTCTACAACATAAAATGATTTGTAATCATTAGCAACAATGTATCCAGCTTTTAAAAAAGACCTTTCGATTTGCGAATTATATCCATATTTATCCTTTCGTTCTTTTCGAACACCAACTTCATTAGTTTTTTCAACGTTCCCCGATTTTGCAAAATCCAGTTGATCTATCTGAGCAATCGCAGTATAACATAAACAAACAGCAAAAAATAAAGTGAAGATACTTTTCATGTCAGTTCGAATTTGTATTCTGTGAAATTCTTCCGAAATATCTATCATCCTTATCTGTTCTTTCTTGATCTTCTAATGGAAATTCTTTGCGCAAAGGGAAAGAGACCATTTCATCCATGTTGAGAATCCGCTTTAAATCGGGGTGGCCGGTAAAAATAATTCCATAAAAGTCATAGGTCTCCCGCTCTTGCCAGTTTGCCCCATCAAAAAGGCGAGTGGCACTTTCCACTTCGGGATTCTCCCCATTTAAAAAAGTCTTGAAACGAATCCTCACATTAGCTACCCAATTGTGCATGTGATACACCACTGCCAACTGCCGCTCTACATCATTGTCGGGATAATGCACTCCACACACATCCGTCAAAAAAGTAAACGCCAAAGATTCGTCTTCTTTCAAAAACTGCATCACCTCTATTGCTTTTCCTCGTTCTGCTTCGAAAGTGAGCATGCCCCAAGGTTCTTCAAAGGCCGTTACCGACTCTCCAAATTTCTCTATCAATTTTTCCCTTATTGTTTCATTTGTCATTGCTATTGTATTTACCTTGTGAGAGTGGAGCAATAAAAGAAGATTAATTCACATTGATTCCGTATGAAGCTAACAGTGCCTTGTATTCAGGAGTATCTCTGCGTCTGAAAGATTCTGTTTGCACTAATTCCTGTAGCTTCATAATGCCTTCTAATATTTGCTCCGGGCGGGGCGGACAACCGGGCACATAAACATCCACCGGGATTACTTTATCAATACCCTGCAACACAGAGTAAGAATCAAATACTCCACCCGATGAAGCACAAGCGCCTACGGCAATCACCCAACGAGGTTCAGACATCTGTTCGTAAACATTTCGCAACACCGGCCCCATTTTTTTAGCGATAGTACCCATCACTAATAGCATATCTGCCTGACGAGGAGAAAAGCTCAAGCGCTCTGTACCAAAACGGGCAAAATCATAGGTAGAAGCCATAGTTGCCATATAGGCAATGCCACAGCAAGAAGTTGCAAAGGGCAAAGGCCATAAGGAGTATGAACGCGCTAAACCTACTACTTCACTGAACTTTGTGGCAAAGAAACCCTCCCCTTGTATGCCTGCTGGGGCTTCCACCATCTTTATATTATTCTCCATCTCTCAACTACATTTATAAACTAAAATTATTACTGCTCTTTTGAGAGCATTACTCCCACTCTAAAGCACCCTTTTTGATGACATAATAAAAGCCAATCAATAATAGTCCCATGAAGAGCACCATTTTCCAAAATGCCTCTACCCCTAAATCGCGAAAGTTAACCGCCCAAGGATACATGAAAATGACTTCTACATCGAACAACACAAACAAAATAGCGACTACAAAATATTTGACCGAAAAAGGAATACGCGCGTTACCGTGTTGTTCCACCCCACACTCAAAGCTCACATCTTTATTTTTAGAGTGGCGCTTAGGGCCGAGATAGTTGGAAATAAGCAGAACCAAGGCCACAAACCCGGCTGCAAAAACAAACTGAATCAGTATGGGTAGATAATCTATGCTGGTAGAAGTCATAAACAAGCTCTTTTCAGGCGAGGGCAAAAATAAACTTCCCTCTGGTTTTGGGCACAAATTTACCAATTAATTATCGGTGAAGTGACAACTGGGCGAGAAGGCGCGGAACTCAACAACTATTGAACGCTATTTCGCCAAAAATGAGGCGACTTCCACCAAAAATTTGTCATCTATTACTCCTAATTGATGGGCAGCAGAGTTAGAAAGTTTAAGAATTACTTCCTGGGCAGAGTCCCCTGAGGGTAATTTCCCCATTACTTTAACAAAAATGGTTTTCTGGTTCATCAGATTTGTTACTCTGATAATGCTGCCCGCCTCCGCTTCATTATAAAACGCTAAGAATTGATTGCCGGAAGTTGCGTCTGACAAATAGTTGGCAGCACCTCTGTTCTTTTTCATTTTTAAACCACGAGTAGCATATTGAGTAAATATCCCCGGATACTCTGTTGGATTAGCAGAAGAAGTGCGCAGGCTTTCAGTAACAACCGGTGTGGCAGTGGCAACCGGCATTTGCTTGGGTTTCTCAAATATTTCCTGCTGCTCAAGAATCGCCTCCGCTTTGGGATGCTCATTCCTGATTCCATTATCCTCGTCCCGATAAGGAGTATCGGGGGTCGAAGGCACTGATATGGGTTTATAAATTGCCTGCGAATTGGTTTTAGAAACTATTAATCTCTGCCCAACCTTCAAATTCAAATCTTCCAAGTTATTCCACTGTTTAATTTCAGACACGGATACTCCATATCTCTTGCAAAGCGCATAAGCAGTCTCCCCTTTTGTAACCGTATGTACTTTAGCAGTTGCTTTTGCCGCAGTAGTTGGCTTTACATTTTCGGTGGGAATAAAAATTTTTTGTCCTATTTGAATCCCGGTATTTCCCGATAATGCAGGATTCGACTTCAGTAAATCGCTCAATGAAAGTGAATACGAATGAGCTATAGAATAAAGAGTTTCACCCTGTTTAACTGTGTGTGTTTTGCTCTGTGCGCTACTGAACAAAACAGAGCATCCAAAATAAATCACTAACCAAACTTTTCTCATAGCCGTTCTTTATACTAATATTATGCAAAGCTATTGCCACATTTGCCGTCTATGGACTTAACTCGCCACATACTAACAACAGCAGCACTTATTTTGTGTAGTATTATAAACATCTACGCACAGGAAAAGGTGGTGTATGAATTTAAAATTCACCAAGAAATAGGACCGGCTATGAGTCGGCTTACTCAAACAGCTATCACAGAAGCTGAAAAAATGAAGGCAGATTATATTTTGGTTGATCTTGACACCTACGGGGGAATGGTAGCGGACGGAGACAAAATACGCACTGCACTTTTAAAAACTAAAATATCTACCATTGTTTTTGTGCAAAATAATGCGGCATCAGCGGGAGCGTTAATCGCCATCGCCTGTGATAGCATCTATATGACTCCCGGCTCTACCATCGGAGCAGCCAGTGTGGTAAATGCACAAGGGGAACTGATGCCCGAAAAATATCAGAGTTATATGCGAAAGAAAATGCGCGCCACTGCTGAGGAAACGGGCCGCAACCCTTTAATAGCGGAGGGGATGACCGATGAGAACTTAGAGATAGACTCTATTAAACCCAAAGGAAAAATTATCACCTTTTCTGTGAAAGAAGCGATTCGTTACGGGTATTGCAATGGTGAAGTGGAGAGTGTTGCACAAATACTCCCAAAACTCAGTGGAGGAAATTACAGATTGGTGGAGCATCGGAGCAGTATTTCTGAAACTATCGCTCTTTGGCTAATCAATCCCGCGATTTCGGGAGTATTGTTGTTGCTTATTTTCGGAGGTATTTATTTTGAATTCAAAGCTCCCGGCACTTTCTTCCCTATCGGAGTTTCTATTATTGCAGCGCTACTTTACTTCGCTCCGCTTTATGTAGAAGGCCTTGCCGCCAATTGGGAAATCTTAGTTTTTGTAGCGGGCATTATACTTATCTTACTTGAAATTTTCGTCATCCCCGGCTTTGGGATTACCGGAATATCAGGGATAATCCTCACTGTCGGAGGGCTTACTCTGGCATTAGTTCGAAATATTAATTTCGACTTCACCTTCGTGCCTAAAGGGTCAGTAGCTTTTTCCTTTCTGCTGGTCACCGTGGCAATGGCTACTCCTTTAGTATTTCTAATTGCTTTCGGACAACGGATTTTTTCCTCTTCTCTTTTTCGGAAAATGAGTGTTGTTGCTGAGATGCAAAAATCAGAAGGATTTTCAGTCAAAGACCATAAACTGCACGATTTGATAGGCGTTGCCGGAATGGCAGTAACCACCTTAAGACCGGCAGGAAAGATTGAAATTGCTGATGAGCGCTATGACGCTATCGCAGATGGAGGGTTTATTCAGTCCGGGAGCAACATAAAGGTAATAGCGGTGCGATCAGCCTATCTGGTCGTTGATAAAATATAACTGAAATGAAAATCATAGGCATTATTCCTTCTCGTTTCGACTCTACCCGTTTCCCGGGAAAGCCGTTGGTGGATATTGGCGGCAAAACCATGATACAGCGGGTATATGAACAAGCCGGTAAAGCCACAACACTTTCCCAAGTAATAGTAGCCACCGATGACGAAAGAATTTTTAAAGAAGTAAAAAATTTTGGCGGGAAGGTTTTAATGACATCTAAGAGATGCAAAAACGGAACCGAGCGATGTGCTGAAGTAATTACTTCTCACTGCCAAGATGCAGATGTAATCATCAACATCCAGGGCGATGAACCATTCATTGATCCGGAACAGATTGAGTTGCTGGCAAGTTGTTTTAAGGAGGGAAATACAGAGATAGCGACATTGATTAAAGAACATGCTCTAAATGAGGAATTGCAAAATCCGGCTCGCGTAAAGGTGGTAGTGAACAAACACCTGAAGGCCATGTATTTTAGTCGTCAACTTATTCCATTCACGAATGAATCACATCAATTTGTGATTCATGGTTTTCAAAATTCATCCGGCAATATTCCCCGCTCTAACCATTCGCCAAAACACACCGCTGTATATTACAAGCATATTGGAGTTTACGCCTATCGGAAATCGGTTTTACTTGAACTGATAAATTTGCCTCCCGGAGTTTTGGAGATGGCCGAAAACTTAGAACAACTACGCTGGTTAGAAAATGGTTATACAATTACCTGTGCACTTACCAATCACGATAGTATATCTGTGGATATTCCCGAAGACTTAATTACTATTAAAAAGTTCCTTTAGCTTCAGTTAATTTTGTTTTCCTTGCAGTTGGCGAAACTGCGCGAAATCCCTATTAAACATTATGCGACACAAGAACAATGTTACCTTGCAAGAAGCGCTGACGGAGATGGTGAAAACACTGAAACTGAAAAGTGGCATAGATGAAGTGCGGATTCAGGAACTCTGGAGCCAGCTTATGGGCGCTCCTATTTCAAAATATACGAAACAAATTTCTTTCAAAAGCGGTAAGCTGTATGTGAAGGTAGAATCGGCTCCCCTGAAACAGGAATTAAGCTTTTCAAAGGAAAAAATAAAAGAACTGTTCAATAAGGAACTGGGTGAGGAACTAATCAGAGAGGTGATAATTTTTTAAGGAAATTCACAGCAAGGTAATTAACAACGG
>CAZQYO010000122.1:0-2034 GCA_964597415.1 uncultured Chitinophaga sp. | reverse complement strand
TTTCACCCCCCCGGTCAACAAACCGATAGAGGTATTGAATTAAAACTGATGCTGGTCAATGCGACCCTTGAACTGAATGAGGCAATGCTCGAAGGTGTAAATGCCAGTATTGACACTCTAAATCTTCCTGAAAATACGATAGCCCCAAAGAGTACTGATTTACAAACTTCTATACTGCGAATGAAACGCGCACGGGACAAGGCATTGCTGATGCCCTACTTGTTGCATGTACAGGATAGCTTGTCCAATGAGATAACGTTGTTAAAGGCAGAACAAAAGACGCTGAAAAGCATGGTCAACGATATCGAAAAAGCTCAAACGGTGGTCGTCAAAAGTCAAATATTGACTTCGGGAAAAGACTCCCTCAAATTAGAAACCAGCTACAATCCCAAAAACGGAGGAAAAGAAACCATTATACAAAATCTCAAAACTAATGAGGTGATTGTGATGAATGACGACATGAGCAAGTCGGAGCGAAAGAGAAATGAAAAGAAACTAAAAAAGTATAAGGATATGCTGCCGAAAGATACAGTTTTGGTATATGATATCGGCTCTTCATTGACTCCGGAACCGGAGGTGCTATCACAAACAAGCATTAACTATTCATCAAAAAATATTGACACCGCTACCATCCAACAAATTATGGAGGATACAACCTCTGTCATCATTATCCGAAGTCCGGAAAGCAATGATTCTATAGTCATAAAACCAAGAAAAAGAAAATTACTCCGCAATGAGACAACCGCTTCGGAAAAGATAGCCGAACATCCGAAAGAAACTAACCGTAACAAAAAAGCAGATACCGATTCATTAGCCAAAATAAAAGCTGAGTTTTTCCTTAAACGTGCCTTGCGGAGCATTGATGTAAAAGACCTTAAACAGGCCAATACCTATCTGCACAAAGCCATCGCTATTTATCCCAATTACTATGATGCTTGGTACGCGATGGCCGAAATGGATAAAAACAATCAAATAGACAGCAAAGCACTGAAGGAATATGAAAGGTGCGCAAAAATAGACAGCTCACATCCTATCCTGTTTTATAAAATAGGTCTCATCTACATGAAAACAAACCGCAAAAAAGAAGCGTTTGAAAATTTCGACAAAGCGATACAGTTAGACCCCTCCTATATTGATGCCCTGATGCAACGCGCTTCTATTTTGACCGAATGGAATAAAATTAACGAAGCCATATTGGACTATGACCAAGTCACCAAAACAGACAAAACTTATTACAAAGCCTATAAAGCAAGAGGAATTGCAAAGATGAGTTTCAAGTTTTATAACGAAGCTGCTGATGACTTTACCCGCTTTTTGATTTTTGAACCGGAGGATGCGGAATCATACTATTATCGCGGGGTTTGCCGCATTGGCAACAGTGAGTTATTAGATGGCTGTTTAGATCTTTCTACTGCCTTAGAAAAGGGCTACACTGCTGCTGAAAAAGCTATCCGGGAAAGCTGCAACTAAATTTATCTGAAACCCATTTTATTATATTGCGCCAATAGCTGAATGGATATGAAGAGTACGGTGCTGATTGCGGGAATGTGCTTGTTAGTTTTAGCGGCTTGCGAGAGAAAACAAGTTGTAAATTCTGATCCGGGAAAACCGGTGAGAACACTGACCTCCTATTTTGACTCCACTTATCTTCTTTACAAACTTCCCAATGATTTTTATAAAAATAAATTGCTGAATAACAGTTTTGACAGCGACTTTACCACCGGTAATTATCGCAGTTTAAAAATTGAATTTGAACCGCTGGGCTATACTTCTGATTACAATCTTCAGTACACCCACGTGTACAGCAATAAATGTGTGTATCACACTGCTGACACCGTATGGAAATATGCAGAAGTCTGTTTCCCGAATACCTGCCTCACCAAAAAGGAAGCGTATGCCAAGGTGAAAGTGAGCAATACAACGGGACAATTACAGCAACTTTCATTTCGCCTATTCTACCAAAATACTTCGTACTGGCAACGAACAGATGACTCCATCCAGTTTACCTCTTCTCCGTATTTAGATAATTATTAT
>CAZQYO010000121.1:6388-8233 GCA_964597415.1 uncultured Chitinophaga sp. | reverse complement strand
CTAATAATATAATTGCATTTTTCTGGCATGACCTTAATTTGAACAGTGGCGGCTACATCAGTTATTTTGTAAATGGCACCGCGCCAAACAGGGTGTTGGTGATTCGATTCAACAATGTTTCGTTTTATGGAGGTACCGGTTTAGTGGATGGTCAATTGCAGATTTATGAAGATGGAGATATTGAATTTCATCAAACCAATTTCAATACAGGAAATTACACCATGGGAGTGGAGGATGCGACCGGTACTACCGGTACTACCATACCCGGTGCGAATAACCAAAATGTAACCTTCACCGGTGCACGAGCTTATCGGTTTTCTCCTATTACGTTGGGTAGTCAGTTGCAATCTATATTATGGACCCCCTCCACAGGATTATCTAGTGATACGATATTGACTCCGGTAGCTTCACCAACTACTACGACTGACTATGTGTTGACCGCTAATTTCTCGAATGGATGTACTACACATGACACTGTTCAAATAACCGTAGGTAATTTCCCATACACATTAGGGGTGAGTCCCGACACTATTTGTCCGAGAGATTCTGCCCAATTATTTTTTAATGGTTCAGGAGTAAGTTATTCATGGACTCCTTCAAATGTTTTGACCTCCGGTTCAGCGCAAAACCCGGTGGCGACTCCGGCTGTTACTACTCAATTTTTTGTCACTGCTTTTGACTCCATTGGCTGTCGGGTGGACGATTCTATTACTGTCATAGTAAAAGAACATGCCCCTATTACTTTAGGTCAGAGTGATACGATATGTCCCAATGATTCGGTAATTCTTTCTCCTACCGGAGGACCTTATTTGAGTTATTTATGGTCTAACGCAGCCACCACCTCTTCCATTTCCACAGCTAACCAAACGGCAAGTTCGCAAGATTATTGGGTAAGGGTAAATGATGGAACTTGTTTCTTTAATTCCGATACTGTTAATATCAGCGAATTTGTATTGACTCCAATCGTAGTGCAACCTTCCGGTGATACCGGAGTATGTATTGGAGATACCATTGTACTTTCTGCTGACCCCGGTTACGTTACTTATGTATGGACAAACGGTAGCAATTCACAACAAATAAGCGTAAGTGTAGCGGGCGATTATTCCTATACGGCTACTGACCAGAATGGGTGTGTATTATCCGCTCAAGATACCGCACATGTAATGGCCGTTCAGCATCCTTTAGCGGATATCATCGCTACGTCAGATTCCATTTGTGTGGGGCAAACAGGGGTCACTTTATATGTGAACCCGGTATCGGGAATTGTATATACATGGAACCCCGGAAATGTAGTGGCAGATTCACTTTTAGTAACCGCTCCCGGCACTTATTCATTAACCGCCAATGATAATGGTTGCATTACGATTAAAGATATTGCTATCGGAAGCTCCAATCCACCGGTATTGGATTTGGGAGCCGACCAAAATATTTGCGGTTGTGATACAGCCGTTACACTTGCCTCTAATGTAGTGGGAACCTACATTTGGTCCACTAATGACTCTACTCAAAGTATCGAAGTTACAACCAGTGGTATTTATGCTTTAACGGTAACCGATAATAATCAGTGCACCGCCAGTGATGATGTAAGTATTGATGTGAGATGTTTAACTGTAGATGCGATTGTGGCGGATCCTCCAACCGGGACAGTGTTTGTAGGAAACAATGCAGGCTTGGATGTTACTTCGACCAGCTATGTGAGTGTATTCGATTATTCATGGAGACCTTCTTCTTTCTTAGATGATTCTACAAAAAAATCACCGGCCGTTCAAAACGCACTTACTACTACTACTTATACCGTGATGGTGACTGATCAGGAGTATGGCTGTGTAGCTTACGATACGGTTA
>CAZQYO010000121.1:0-6356 GCA_964597415.1 uncultured Chitinophaga sp. | reverse complement strand
CTGGCGGTGATTCCACCGGGGTTAATTCCTATGCCTAACGCATTTTCTCCCAATGGGGATGGCGTAAATGATACTTATGGCCCTTACATCCCCACAGCATTACAAAGTTTTTGGACCGTGGTAGAAATGAGGATTTACAACAGATGGGGGCAGTTAGTCTTTAACGGAAACACCGATTGGGACGGCTACTGGAGTGGTGTATTACAACCGGCCGATACTTACATTTATTATATTACCTTGAATGGCCCAGACCAAAATAACCCCCAAAATTATATCAACTATAATTTGACAGGTTCTTTTACACTTTTGCATTAACGATTTGATAAAAATTATTTTCTTTGAACCTCATTAATAAATCAAGCACATGAAAGTAAGACTCTACGTTATCGTAGCTTTTTTGGTGAGCATTTTTACCCTGAACGCCCAGGATATTCATTTTTCGCAGTTTTATGCTTCCCCATTGACTCTAAATCCGGCACTTACGGGAAATTTTAATGGATTTTATCGAATTACGGGTATATACCGAAATCAGTGGCCGGGACTCACCCAAAGCAAACCTGCTTTTTCAACACCTTCTGTCAGCCTTGATTTCTCTCTGCTTAGAGAGAAAATTAAAAAGGGATCTTTAGGGGTTGGCCTTGTGTTTGTAAATGATCAACAAAATGGGAAAACATTTAATGTAAACCAGATACTCGGATCTGTTGCCTACAACATGGGCTTCGGTCCTAAATCTATTTTTCAATTAGGGGTAGGTTTTCAGGGTGGCTTAATTATGTATAAATCAGATTTCGCCAAGTTGCAGTTCCATGATGGATTTTACTCTGACCCAAGTAACCCATCCGGATTTTCTTATGATCCTACTTTAGCAGGAGAATCTTTGGCTACCGGAAGTAAAATGAAAGGGGCTTTCAATGCCGGTATTTTTACCAAAGTAGAATTTCATACTGGAATGCGTTTCTATACCGGTTACTCGCTAAATAATCTGACCCAATACAAGCAAGATTTTATTGAGAACAGTGCCCAGACCTACAGAATTCCTTTGCGTCATACTTTGCACGGGGGATTTGAATTTGATATTAAAGATGCGGCAGTTTTAATTCCGGGATACTTGTTCCAGACTCAAGCCAAGGCACGCGAAACCAACTTTGGTTTAACCGCAGGTATTCATGTGAAAAAAGATCCGGATCCAAGCAAAAGAGCCA
Source organism: uncultured Chitinophaga sp. (assembly GCA_964597415.1). GTDB lineage: Bacteria > Bacteroidota > Bacteroidia > Chitinophagales > LD1 > Bog-950. The sequence goes on along the minus strand of CAZQYO010000121.1, from coordinate 5,154 downwards.
CCTTTTATTTAGGCTTGTGGAACCGTATGAATAAGAGCAATTATACCATAATACCTAAGATAGGATTTGAGTGGAAAGGCTTCAGAGCCGGTTTTGCTTATGATGCGCACTTAACTCAACAATACAAGGACTATAAAAACATAGGAGGTTCTATGCCACAAGCATTTGAAATTACCTTGAGTTATGTGGGCAACATCTTTACTCCTAAACCGGATAATTACCTGTTTAATCCTAGATATTAAAAAACTCTGTTCAATATTTGATTGATTAACCCAAAGTAACTAAACATACATTATGAAGTATTTTCTTTTAGCAGCACTTATACCACTGATTTTCTTTTCAAGTGCTCAGAATGAAACAAAGTTGAAGAACGTTGAAAAGTATTCAAAAGTTAAGTGGAGAAAGAAACTCAAGATCGCAAGAGTGAGTATGGATAATGGCAGCTATTATAATGCTGCTCAATATCTGGAAGATGTGTACAAGGAAAAACCGGACAAAATAGAAGTAACTCACTTGTTGGGAACGGTTAATCGTTATTTGAGAGATTATGAGGCATCGGAAAAATACTACAAAGAAGTCATTGCAAAGGACAATGAAGCCTATCCAAGCGATGTATTCTACTTGGGCGTAATGCAAAAAATGAATGGGCATTATGAAGATGCTAAGAAAAGTCTTCAGGATTACCTGAAAATGGAGTTAGGTAAAAAGGACGAGAATTTCAAAACCTTAGCTAAAGTAGAGTTGGAAGGTTGTGATACAGCTTTAACGCTTATAGCAAGCCCTACCAGAGTTAAAGTTGAGAAAACAGCAGGAGGAGTAAATACTACCCTTCAGGATTATTCTCCGAAACCACTGAATAATCATCGAGTAATATATAGTTCACAAAAAACGGATACAGCCGTTAACTTGACAAATTCTAAGGCAAATCACTTCACCTCCATTTTTACATCTGAAAAATCGGGAAAGCAATACATTAATCGTTCGGAATTATCGGTTCCTCCTAATGACGATACTATTAATACAGGAAATGCGATTTTGAGTGGTGATGAAAACACGATTATTTTTACAAAGTGTGGAGTAGATTATCTCATAGGTAACCGGATGCGTTGTAAACTTTACCGATCTAAAAAGGTGAACGGAACTTGGGGAGCTGATGAAGAGTTAACCTCATTGAATAAAGACGGATTTACTACTACCGAACCGGCTTTTGGAGTAGATGGAGAAAGTAATGATATTTTATATTTCGTTTCGGACAGAGAAGGAAGCAAAGGGGGATTAGATATTTTCTATGCCAAAATGAATACGGATGGTTCCTTTGGTGATGTGCAGAATGCGGGGTCTATTAATACCACCGGAAACGAAGTGACTCCGTTTTATGACAACAAAAACAAGAGCCTTTATTTTTCATCAGATGGCTATCCTTCTATCGGAGGATTGGACGTATTTAAATCTGCCGGAACTCCGGGAAATTGGGGAGCGGTAATCAACGCAGGAGTACCCATTAACTCGGCTGCCGATGATTTGTATTTTGCTTTAGATGTGAAATCCAATAAAGGATTTCTGGTATCGAATCGTGTAGGAACCACTTCTCCCCGTGGACAAACATGCTGTGATGATATTTGGACAGTGACTATACACCCGGAAGTTGTGCTTAAAGGAATTTATGTGAAACGCGGTGACGCTACCAATACTCCGGTGGACGGAGTGGATGCTTCGCTTTATACAGTGGCAGGAAATAATTTTGAATTTACTGCGAATACTAAAACAACTGCTGAGCCATTTACTTTTGAGGTGAAGCCGGGTTCTTCTTACAAACTCAATGGAAACAAAGAAGGTTACTGGCCGGCTATTGACAATTTAACTATAGCCGAAGATGAAGATCGCGATACTATCTTCCAGATATTTTATATAGATCAGATAGTGAAGAAAAAAATCAGAATTCCAAATGTTTATTTTGCCTTTGATAAGTCGAATGTGATTCAATTCTACCAGAAGCAAATTGACAGTGTAGTACAGGTGTTGAATGCCAATCCCGGTTATTCTGTAGAGGTACAAGGTTACACGGATAGCAAGGGATCTGACGAATACAATGAGAAGTTGTCGCAAAGACGTGCGAATGAGGTGAAGACTTTCTTAGTGAAGAAAAAGTCAATAGCTGTGGAGAGAATTGTGGTAAAAGCCTTTGGAGAGAAAATGCCTGCCGTGCCAAACGAATTACCTAACGGGGAAGACGACCCGGAAGGAAGAGCGCGCAACAGAAGAGTAGAGTTCAAGGTTATTCCTGACAAACCGGAGGATGCACCCGATTTTGAAAATTACGGTGAAGTCGTAAAAGAAGTGAAGACCGGTCCTGGATTCACCTACGGTAAAAAGAAATAGGAGATATAGTCTATAGTGCACAAAAGAAGCTCGGTAAATAACCGAGCTTCTTTTATTTGATGGAGGGGACTTCCGGAAATGTCCAAACCATTTGCAGAAGCGAGTTTGATGTTTTTATGAAAGCGATAAATCTGCTGAATTTTTCTACATCCGTCTGCTGATGTGGTGAACGTAGATAAGCGAATAACCGCTGGGCAACTAAAGTCCAATTACCACCCTAACGTGAATTACGTTTAGTAAACCAAAAATCAGATCCGAAATACAAAAGATGGGAGTCGTGTGTTCGGGAAATAAGAAAACCAAATAAGCTCAGTAAGAAATTGGGGCTATTAGAGAAAGCTTAGAAATTAGCTATCCGGCTGGCAGTTACGAGAAAATAATTTGCGAGAATAACGGGTTCAATTATTTCTGTTCCGGATCTTTTTTAACCACTGCATACAAATCCGTTCTGCGGTTTTTCAGGTTGTTTACTGAACCTCGGCTGTGGAGGTCTTCTAAAAGCGACAAATCCACATCAGCCACTAATACCGTTTCACTGTTGGGAGTTGCCTCACTCTTTACTCCGGTATCTGGAAAGGCAAAATCACAAGGAGTTAATACAGCCGATTGCGCATATTGAATATCCATATTCTCCACTTTAGGAAGGTTCCCCACGCTGCCGCAAATGGCCACAAAACATTCATTTTCTATAGCGCGTGCTTGGGCACAATGTCTCACTCGATGATAGGCCGTTTGAGTATCGGTGAGAAAAGGCACAAACAAAATTTTCATTCCTTGCTCGGCCAGCAAGCGACCAAGCTCGGGGAACTCTACATCATAACAAACCAGTATTCCTATTTTGCCACAGTCAGTATCAAAAGTTTTGATTTGGGTTCCCCCTTTTATTGCCCAGTATTTTGTTTCATCTGGCGTAATGTGAATTTTCTCATAGTGGTCTATTTCTCCGTTTCGCTTGCACAAGTAGCCCACATTGTAGGTTTGGTTATTGATCACTTCGGGCATACTTCCCGTTATAATATTGATGTTATATTTTACTGCAAAGTGAGCCATTGTTTGCTTTATGCTTTCAGTATGCGAACTAAGTTGCCGAAATGCCTCTGCTTCATTCAGGTGATTGTAATTGGCAAGTAACGGAGCATTGAAAAGCTCGGGTAATAACGCAAAATCGGCACGGTAGGCGGCCAGCGCATCTATGAAATACTCGGCTTGCTCCAGCATTTCAGCTTCACTTTTATAGAGGCGCATTTGCCATTGAATCAGCCCGAGTCGAACATTTGTTTTGTGGGTAGTGGCTTTTAATTGTTGGTAGTAAATGTTGTCCCATTCCAGAAGTATGGCATAGTCACCCGACTCCGCATCTCCGGGTAGATAGTTTTGCATTACTTTGACGGGATGAAAATCATTAGACATTTGAAAGTTGAGGGTGGGATCTGATATTTCTCGGGTTTTTACTTTTCGCAGATATTCTTTCGGGCTTAACTGATCTTTATATTTATGGTAATTAGGCATTCGCCCACCAAACAAAATCCCTCGTAGATTCATTTCTTCGCAAAGTTCTTTGCGCGCATCATACAAGCGCCTGCCAAACCTGCGCCCGCGTTGTTTCGGATCTACAAAAACTTCAATACCGTAAAGCGTATCCCCTTTAGGTTGGTGAGTATTGAAAGTATAGTTGCCCACTACTTCACTAAAAGTATGGTTAGTGCCAAAGCGACTGTAATCAATTATGATAGACAACGCAACCGCCACAATTTTATGATTTACACAAATGACTAATTGACCTTCGGGGAATTTTTGAATCAGCTTTTCTATCTGCTCTTGCCTCCAATAAACACCCCAATTTTTGTAGGCGCGTAACATCACCTCTTTTACTTCTTCGTAATCTGACACCTTCAGCTTTCGTAATTCTATTATTCCACTCATAAATCTTTTTTTCTGAAATCTACTTTTATCAAAGTAATCGCTTGTCAAGACATACCCCACCAACTAATTTGTATGCCATTCACCCAAGGTACTGAGGAAACAAATTTGCAATAAAAGAGTTTATAACACCGGTCGTTTCTCAAGAGAAAAAACTCTCAGGAGAAAAGAATCAAAAATAGGTAGATAGATGTTTCTGCATTTATCGGAGAAGAGTGATGGATCCTTTGTAGTTACGGACAACCCCGTCATTAAACACTCCTCTCACTTGATATACATAAACTCCCATTGGCATTTTTACCCCTTTATACATTCCATCCCATCCACCGAGAAAATATTGAGATGAATAGACTAATTCTCCCCAACGGTTATAAACCTCTATATCTATATCCCGTACATTACTACCAAATACGCGGAACAAGTCATTCTTTCCGTCTCCGTTTGGCGAAAATGCCGTGGGAATAAATAACGCATCGTTTTCACAAGAATTAAAAGTCACTTGGATAGAACTTGAAATGGTGCAGTTATTTGCATCCACTACAGTTATCGAATAAGTGCCAGAGTTTTGCGGAGAAATGGTTGGTGAACTTTCTCCACCTCCCCAAGTGTAAGTAGTATAGCCACTACCCGCATCTAATATCACCGTAGAATCCTTACAAGTAGAAATATCATTCCCTAAAGAGATGGGGTTTGTTGTTATTTCGGTAACAACAGCTGAAGCGGTACCCGAGCAGCCTATATTACTTGCAGTCACAGAGTAAGTACCCTGCGTTACCGTAATACTATCCACCGTACCCCCATTGCTCCAGTTATACGAAGACCCTCCGGTAGCGATCAGCGTGGTGTTGGCTCCCG
>CAZQYO010000120.1:0-8252 GCA_964597415.1 uncultured Chitinophaga sp. | reverse complement strand
GCCAACGTTCTCCGCATTCAATTAGAAAGAATGGACATTAAGTTTATTCCCTCACTCAGAGAGTACGCTCTATTCTACGGAGTTAATCGGCAGTTGCTTGATTCTGTAAAGAAAGACATTACTATTATGCACCCCGGCCCTATCAACCGGGGAGTAGAATTAAATAGTGACGTGGCCGACTCTAAGCAATCACTTATTCTGCATCAGGTAGAAAATGGAGTAGCAATCCGAATGGCGGTATTGTATCTGCTGGCCGGGCGGAATTAAAAGTTATATTCTGAAAAATCCTGAGAGAATTCATTGGCTTTGAACGCAGGATTCACCTTCAGGTTATAAAACTCATATCTTTCAAACACCCCTTTATCATCTTGCATTTCCTGATAAATAGGGAAATTATTTTCCTTATCAATATACAAAGTAGTCTTCTTAGCATAAGAGGTAGGAACTTTTAATGTCTTTCCTCCTAAATCATCTTCAAAACCTTTTACCCCGTCTAACTCCACCATGCAATATTCAGGGATCATCAGTTTCTGTGAAATCGAATACATATTTTCTCCCTTTTTAGCCTGATAGGTAGTATAAGCCCAAGTAGGGTCTTCTATAACTATCTTATAACAACTCCGCCCATTCCAGGTCACATCTCCTACATATTTAAACACCTCATCAAACCGCTTTTGCGCCTCTGCCTTTTTCATCCCTTCGGAAGTAACTCGCGCGGTAAACACAAAACCGGAGGAGAGAATGGTATGATGTTGTTGCTTTGTCAATAAACCGCTGAAAGGATTGAGTTTGATGGTGGGTAAAAACCTGCCGGGGTTTACTAAAGCCTTGTCTCCTCTTTCTCCTTTTGCATACAATACCTCAGTGCCTTTATTGGGATCCGTTATCATTTTCAGATACACTTTAAAGGGGCTGATGTTTATCTTAGTGAGAATATCCCCGCCTCTCAATTCTTTCATTCCCACAATTCGTTCCAAACTTCTCATGGTGTACATACATTCCTTATTAGTATTGATGGCACTCACCATATTGCTCAGAATTTGTTTGGTCTGATTTTCAGGTTTTGGCATAAAAGAGTAATTAGTAAGAAGAAAGAAGAAAGCAATAAGCAACAAACTCTTTTTGGTCATGGTTTTCATTTTATGGAGAAGTTCTGTTCAAAGATTATACCGATTATAGCAAGCTGCTAATTTTGTTAGAAATAAAACTCATCGTCCGAGCGAAGCAACAATTGGAAATTGAAAAAACCTAGAAAAAAAGGGATTCCTCTCTTGGTTTCTAAGGTTGAGAAATTGACTTCTCAAAATCATCACAAACTTTACAAGACTTAGCCTCCCAAGCATTAGCATGTTACAAGAAATATCGCAATAAGCAACCATACAACAAACAGAAAAGACACATATTCCTATCCATCATTCGAAGGCTTTAAATTCATCTTTTATTCGGTCAAAAATAGTTTTCTATGCAGTAAATAAAAAAACCAGCCGGAATCTTCGGCTGGTTTTTTTGACATTGTTCGCTATCTGTTACTCAGAAACAGAAAATCGTTTGGCAATAATTCCTTTCCCATCAGATAAGGAAAGAAAATAGATTCCGGCAGGCAATCCGTTCCGCTTTATTTCAAATTCGTTGGCACCTTGCGTCACCTTCAAAATTCTGCTCTCTATCTCTTTACCCGTTACATCCGTAATCTTCATGGTATAGGTCAATGACTTATCGGAATTGAAAGTTAATAAAGCAGATGAGGTCATCGGATTGGGTGCAATTTTCACCGAAGATACATCTGCGGTCAAATCGTTTATGCCGACCGGGCAACCCACTGTTGCCGTTAAATTATTTGCAGAGGAGGCCGTATCTACATTAGGGCAATTAGAACTTCCATTTTCCTTTACTCGCAGAAATAATTTAATACCAGCCGAGTTCGACAAAAAAGCAGAAACCGGTATAGCCGTAGCAATGCCATCAATCCAAGCATTTAAGGACAAGGCTAATTGATACTGTCCGGCATTATCGTTAGACAGACCTGAAATGCGCATACAACCGTCTTCATTAGAGGTGTATCTTTTGTTAGCCTTGTTAACCGCCCAGCACAAGCCGCAAGGCAAATTGCCGATACTCACAAATTCAATGCTATCTACATTGTGCTGCCCCTGAAAGTTAAAGGTTGAAAACATAGAAAACTGCATACTGTAATCATAAGCTACTCCCTTTTCAACACAAGGTATAGAATTAGGGTCGTCAAATCCTCCTCCTGCCGGGCCACCGGTAGGGGTGCAAACAGAAGGACCATTAGTGCCGCAAGGCTGCGCAAGCAAAAGAATCGAAGTAAAGGACGCAAACAGAAGCGTAGAGAATAATTTTTTCATAGAGAGGTTTTAATTTAACAATAGCGGATATTTCGCAAGACAAAACAAAAAAGTCTTCCCATAAGTGGGAAGACTTTTCCTTGAAAGTTTTCAACAGCAATTATTCGCTGATAACCATTCTCTTAGTGGAAATATTTTTTCCATCGCTGATAGTGTAAAAATACACTCCGGCAGGCAAATTATTTCTTTCAATGGTAGAAGTGTTATTGCCTACGTTTACGGCTAATTTATTCTTGTAAACTTCTGAACCAATCATGTTGGTGATTCTTTCAGTCATTACTCCAGATTTTGCAGAGAAGAATGAAACACGTGCTTTGTTGCTAAATGGATTAGGAACAACAGACAGCGAGTTTACACTAAGTTCATTTTGTAAAATTCCGTTACCACAATCTTTAGTAGCACTATAACCACCGGCATTACTAAATGCAGCGGTTTGGTTGGTATCCACGGGCACTTCAGCATCTCCGTTATTAATTACTCTAACGAAGTACTTTAAGCCTGCAGCGTCAGCATCTGTTTGAATAGGAACGCCAATATCGGCAGTTACAACAATATGCAGTTTGTATTGACCGGGATTAGAGCAAACGGTACCTGATATTTTGATACAGCCATCTTGTTGGTTTGTCCAAGTGTTATCGGTTTTGTTGGTTGCCCAGCAAAGACCTATAGGGAGATTATCTAAGGTATCTATCCGGAGAGAGTTTACAGTTACCGTCTGACCACCAAATGCAAAAGTATCGAAGTTCTTAAACTGAATCACCGTATTAGGAGTGGTTCCATTTACCACTGAAGGTAAACTGTCAGAAGTTGGGGATAAGCCCGGTTGAGTTAATGTACCTGACGGGGTGCATACAGAAGGTCCTGAGCCACCACAGTATTGTGCATTTGCGCTAACACAAATCAAGCTGGCAGAGAATAGGGTAAAAATTACTTTTTTCATGTGCTTTATCTATTTAGTTATTCAATATTACAAAATTAAGTGGTTGCCGACATTTACTTCCTAAAATTATTAACATTATTTCAATTCAAGCAGCAGTTTATTGTACAACCATTTTCTTGTTGATGGCTACACCGGATGATTCGATAGTAGCAATGTAAATACCTTTGCCGAAATCAGTCATGTCAAAGTCCTTCTGATAGTTGCCTTCAAAAGCACTAAGTGATTCCTCACGAACAATCTGTCCCATTGTGTTTCTAATGGAAATTTTGATGTCGCTAAAGTTATCGCTTGTAAATTTCAAAGTAAAACGACCGTTGTTCGGGTTCGGATAAATACTTACTCCCTGAACCGGATTATAATTCAATACCTCTAATCCTGAAATATCTAAAGTGTCTGGATTGGCCACTGTACGGCAACCCGGATAGTTGATATTGTATAGCTGCGCATCATATACTCCATTGCCTAAGTAAGGAAGGAATTTTCCACTCTGACCGGTAACCAAGTTACCATTGTAATACCATTCTACTGCAAAGCCTGTAGATGGGAAAGGGGAAACAAAAAGTTGAGTGCCATTGTAAACAATATCTACCTGATGAGGAGAAGGCTGACCAACACCTATAAACTTAGGTTGACTAAATTCTTCGCAACCGGTTTCCATATTAGTCACTTTCAAAGTGTAATTACCTTCCGCCTTGGCGTATAAAACTGAGTCGTAAGTCAACAACTCTGTGGTATCATTCAAATACCAATGATACAGGTAGTTGTTCAGCGCGGGAGTAAAGGAAATTAGCACAGAATCGCCTCCGCAGATAGAATCAACTGAACTGATTAATACCGGAGTAGGCGGGTGAGGATAAACCACAATATCTATTGATTCCGTAACGCTCGAAGTAGCTACGGTATCAAACGTAACGGCTATTGTTGAATTATTTAAGAAGGAAGTAACCTGATTAGGAATGGCTGGTGTAATGTAATGATCGTTGATGTGATCATCCTGTGAGCCAAATGGGTTTATTCCTTGTGGAGGGCCGGTGTCTTCATCCCATACTTGTATTTCAATTGGATCGGCACAATTACTACCGGGTATTACTAAATTCAAATTACTGAAAGTGACAGAGTTCACATCAGAGCTGGATCCTCTGTTATTAAAGGCTAAGGAATTAATTCTGATGTATGGATCAGGTTTGGAAGCACTAGTCAATTCCTCTATATCTCCGGTGTAGCCTCCACTTACATTTACAGTGACCGATTTAATTCGATAGGTATAGTAAGTAGTAGTAAGTGTAAGAGGAAAAGTATCGGGCAAATTATAGTTTACGATTCCCGGTGATTTCACTTTTGAGGTTTGTCCATTTCCAAAGCTCCAATCGTACGAAATAAGATTAGAACAATCGGGATTAGATAAAGACCCCGAAAGGTTCACCGATACCGAATCGCAAGCCTTGGTTATGCAAGGACCGTTGCCCAAAGTAAAAGTTCCGGGGCACTCTGATACGCCCGGGTAGATAATCAGTGTATCGCGATATTGCTGCGCTTGATCATTTGCTTGCACGTCTCCAAGTGGAGTGCCATGAGCAGTTACATCGGCCAACAAGTTAACCACCATATAATAAGTGCCGGGGGCTACAGGGGTGCCGCAAAAATGAACACAACCGAAATGATCTCCACCTTGCACATTATAGCTTCCGTTCTGACTGATAGAATAGGTAAGACCCGGAGGAAGTCCCTGAATCCCCACTACGTCAATTTGACGAAGAGTAACAGAAGAGCATCCTCCGCATTTTGAAAGCGTCACCGGATCGCTCAGATTATCGGGCATGTAAAACGAGATAACATCTTCGTAAGGCTTACCGGCTGTATCATCGTGCAGATAATTACAAAGCCCGCCAGTGGGCAAAGTAGCCGAGCAGTCAACCGGTGTGCAAGCAGAACATTGCGCTTTGGCCAGATTAAACCCTGCGCCCAGCAGGAACAAAGCAGATAGAATTTTTTTCATACAGAGTTTTGAATTTTACTTCCATTTAAGCAGACCTGAAATTAAGTATAATAGTTGGCTGCTTTTTCGTGCCACAATTAAATGACAATTCCATGACAATTCAAAAATTCTCTTAAAATTTCACCGTTTCAAAAAAAATCTATTTTTGTCCGGTTCTAAAAAATTTTTGAATGAAGTTACATCTACTCCTTGCGGTTACACTCACCGCCCTAAGCACTTCTCTATTTTCACAAACTGCCAAAATTGTTGGAACGCTAACCGAAGAAAACGGAGATGCCTTAATTTCTGCCAGCGCAGTGATTGATGCTACGAAAGGTTGGGCAGCCGTCAGTGATTTTGATGGGAAATATGAAATAGATAATCTGCCCGCAGGCACCTACGAAGTTACTTTTCGCTATGTAGGGAAAGAAGAACAAAAAATAAAAGTAACACTGAGTGAAGGGCAGGTAAAAACGCTGAACGTAGTGTTGAAAGAAAAACAAAACCTGATTGATGTAGTAGTGGTAACCGGAAGTAAATACGAGAAAAAGCTGGGCGAAGAATCCGTTTCGATGGATGTTTTAAAAGGTAGCTCACTTGCCAGTCAGAATATCACCAGCCTTGATCAGGGAATGAACCGAGTGCCGGGTGTTACTATTGCCGATGGTCAGGTAAATATTCGGGGCGGTGCGGGATGGAGTTACGGAGCCGGTAGCCGCGTGCAAGTTTTGGTAGATGACCTCCCCTTATTGACAGCCGATGCAGCCGATGCTAAATGGAGCATTATCCCAATGGAAAACGTAGATCAGGTAGAAGTGATTAAAGGTGCCGCTTCTGCACTTTACGGCTCCGGTGCCTTAAATGGAATTGTGAACGTGCGCACCGCTTATCCGGTAAACGAGCCTTACACCAAAGTTTCCATTTACACCGGCATCTATGGCCCGCCTACTAAAACCCCTGCCATGAAATGGTGGGGCAGCAAGTCGCCTTTAATGGGAGGAATCAACTTTGCGCATCGCCAAAAATTTGGTCAACATGATTTAGTGTTAGGCGGAGCTTTTGATGCTTCTTCCGGCTATTTAGATTCCTCCGATGCCCATTCCGTAAGAGGAACCATTAAATATCGCTATCGTTTTAAAAATATTCCGGGATTAAACATTGGGATTAATTTGAGCGGCTATTACAGTTGGGGCAAAACCTTTTTCTTCTGGAATGGCATCAGAACCTACAAGGGAGTGAATTATGATTCATTAGCCTATAAACCTTTTGGAGGCACCATCACCGAATATAAAACCAACCGCTTTACGGTTGACCCCTTTATTGACTACTTCGATAAAAAGAACAACCACTTTAAGTTTGTTGGCCGGTTTTTTAATGCCACCAATACCAACAATACCGGGCAGGGTTCCGTTCCCAATAGTTACTTTGCCGAAGTATCGTACCACCGCAAACTCGAATTCAAGAAATTTGATTTCAACATTGTAGGCGGTCTGGTGAATGTGTTTGATGATGTAAATCCACCGAAAAATGCGAGCAACAGTTTATTCGGCAAAAACTCCTGCTACAATTTCTCCGCTTATGCACAAGCCGATTTCAAATTCTTTAAAAAGCTGAACGTTTCCTTAGGCGCACGTTGGGAATACTTCAACATGAAACACTACGTAAAAGATTCGACTGTTACCATTAATGGCAGCGACACTTCCGTAGCTTACGGGCAGCATTTAACCGAGACCCAAAATTCCTTAGCCGACCTTCCTTATCCTCTTTTCAGAATAGGGTTAAACTATCAGGCAGCCGAAGCCACTTATATCCGCGCCTCTTTTGGGCAGGGCTTCCGCTACCCTACCATTGCAGAGAGATATATCACCACCCACGTTGGACCTTTGTTTATTTCCTCCAACCCAAAATTGAAACCCGAAATGGGCTATAGTGCCGAGGTAGGTCTAAAGCAAGGATTCAAATTAGGAAAGGACTGGGTAGGATATGCCGATGCTTCCTTCTTCTGGAATCAATATGAAAACATGATGGAGTTTACCTTCGGACAATTTGGGCCAAAAGCTGACTGGGGCACTTTTGCCAATGGCAAGAACTTCGGTTTAGGATTCTCTTCTCAAAACGTGGGTAAGACAAGAATACTCGGCACCGAAATCGTATTGGCCGGACAAGGAACCTTAGGCCCTATTGGCGTGCAGATTATTGCCGGTTATACCTTTATTGATCCCCGATCATTAAACTGGAACGATACCTTAGTGATGTACAATTTCGAAGGCTATAAAATAGGCAATGGCTACGGCCCCGGTGATAACCCCACTGCCAAAGGAGCCTTTCACAACCCCGACAGTTTAACCTATCTGACCTATTCGCAAACCTCCACCTCTAACAGCAACATGCTGAAATACAGAAACCGCCACACCTTTAAATTTGACATCACCTTAAACTGGAAAGGACTGGAGTGGAATACCAATCTGCAATATTCCAGTTATATGGAGAGTGTAGATTATGCTTTCATCAGTCCCCTATTCGAGCTTTTAGGCCCCGGAGCTTTCGGTGGCTTAGAGGAATACAGAAAAGAAAAAGAAGCTACTCCGATTGGCAAAGGCCGGGGAGATATTGTGTGGAACATGCACTTGGCTTACAACTTTAAACAGGGAGTGCGCGTGGCCTTCATCGTTAAAAACCTCTTGAACTGGGAATACACCCCTCGCCCCGCTTACTTAGAAGCACCGAGAAATTACACCATCCAGTTAGCCTACACCTTTGGCGGAACCGGAAAATCAGTTAAAATAGCTAACTAAGCCACGCTTAAACATCTGAATGAAAAAGCTCCGACCCCTCGGGGCTTTTTTCATGCTATTACGGGAGCCAATGAACTCTCAGATAACCTCAAAAACGAAATACGAAAATTAAAATAAAAAATACTTGGCGCCTTGCTGCGGTCAGTTTGAGCATTTCACTCTCCCACGGGCGTTCG